>JAYUPO010000112.1:0-13072 GCA_043760085.1 Burkholderiales bacterium | reverse complement strand
GCCACCGGCGCGATGAGTTCGGCCGCCTGGCCCAGGGCTTCAGCGCCATGCTGGCGGCGCTGCAGCAACAGTGGCAGGCGCTGCAAAGGCTGGATCACTTTCGCCGCGAAGGCGTGTCTAACCTTTCACATGACTTACGCAGCCCGCTCACCGCCACCGCCACCTGCCTGGAAACGCTCGACGCCCGGCTGGCCGGCCAGCCGCAGCGCGAAGGCGACCGCGCCTTGTTGGCCGTGGCGCTGCGCAACACGCGCAATGCGGCGCGGCTGGTGCAGTCGCTGGGCGACCTGGCGCAACTCGACGAGCCGCAGTTCAAGCTGCACCGCGAGCGCGTGGATCTGAACGAGTTGCTCGACGACATCGCCCTGCGCTTTGCCGCCAAGGCCGCGGCCGCGGGCATGCGCCTGGGCGCCGACCTGGCCAGCGAGCCGGTGGTGGCGGAAGTGGACGTGCAGCTGATCGAGCGCGCCCTGGCCAACTTGGTGGACAACGCGCTCAAGCATGGCGGCCCCGGCGTGGCCGTGCGCCTGAGCGCCGAAGCCGGCGCGCACCACGTCACGCTGTGCGTGGTGGACAACGGCGCCGGCATTGCCGCGGCCGAACTGCCGCATTTGTTCGACCGCTTCTACCAGCCGCGCCACAACGCCGCGCCGGCCATGGGTGAAGGCGGCAAAGGCCTGGGGCTGGCCATCGTCAAGCGCATCGCCGAGCTGCACGGCGGCAAGGTCGAGGTGCTCAGTACGCCGGGCCAGGCCACCAGGGTGACGCTGTGGCTGCCGGTGCGGGCCGCGGCCTGAGATGCCAGGCCGTCACCGTCAACCCATCACCTTCAACCCATCACCGCGGCCATGGCCTGCGCCGTGCGCTCCACGTTGCCCGGGTTCAAACCCGCCACGCACAAGCGCCCCGAACGCACCAGGTAGACCGCAAACTCGTCGCGCAGCCGATCCACTTGCGCCGGGCTCAGGCCGGTGTAGCTGAACATGCCACGCTGGCTGAGGAAGTAGCCGAAGTCGCGCCCCGGCACCTTGGCGCTGATGACGCCGTGCAAGGCCGCGCGCATGGCCAGCATGCGCTGGCGCATGGCTTCGAGTTCGCCTTGCCACTGCGCGCGCAGGTCGGGCGCGGTCAACACCGTGGCCACGAGCTGGCCGCCATGGATGGGCGGGCTGGAATAGTTGCGCCGCACGGTGAACTTCAGTTGCCCCAGCACATGCTCGGCCTGCTGCGCATCGGGGCACACCACGCTTAAAGCGCCGGCGCGTTCGCCGTACAAGCTCATGCTCTTGGAAAACGAATTGGCCACGAAAAAGCTCAGGCCCGCGGCGGCCAGGGCGTGCACCGCGTAGGCGTCTGGTTCGATGCCGTCACCGAAGCCCTGATAGGCCAGGTCGATATAGGCGATCAGGCCGCGCTGTTTGAGCAGCGGGATCAGCTCGTCCCACTGCGCGCGCGTCAAGTCCACCCCGGTGGGGTTGTGGCAGCAGGCATGCAGCAGCACCACGCTCTGGGCCGGCACGGCGTTCAAGGTTTGCAGCATGGCCGCAAAGCGCACGCCGGCGCCGGCCGGGTCGTAGTACGGATAGGTGTGAACGGCGATGCCCGCGCCTTCGAACATCGAACGGTGGTTGTCCCAGCTCGGGTCGCTGACCCACACGCCGCTGCCCGGGAACCATTGCTTGATGAAATCGGCCCCCACCTTGAGGCCGCCCGACGAGCCCACGGTTTGCAGCGTGGCCACGCGGCCTGAGCGCAGCGCCTCATGGTCGGGCCCGAACAGCAGGGCTTGCACCGCGGCGCGAAAGTTGGCCGCGCCTTCGATCGGCAGATAGGGCTTGGGGCCACCGGCGGCCACCACGCGCTGCTGCGCCGCGGCCACCGAGGCCAGCACCGGGATGTGGCCCTGCGCGTCGAAGTAGATGCCGATGCTCAGGTTGACCTTGTGCGGCCGCGCATCAGCCAGGAAGACCTCGTTCAGCGCCAGGATGGGGTCGCCGGCGAAGGGCGGGACGTGCTTGAACATGGTGATTGCAATCGTTAGGGTTTCGCGGCCAAGGCTTGTTCGATGTCTTTGCTCAAAGATTGCGGCGCATCGGCCGGTGCATAACGTTTGAGAACACTGCCATCGCGGCCGACCAGGAACTTGGTGAAGTTCCACTTCACGGCCGTGCTGCCCAGCAGGCCCGGCGCCTGCTGCGTGAGCCACTGCCACAAGGGGTGGGCGCCGCCGCCGTTGACGTCTGTTTTGGCCATCATCGGAAAGCTCACGCCGTAGTTCAGCTCGCAAAACGAGGCGATCTCGTCGTTCGCGCCCGGGTCCTGCCCGCCGAACTGGTTGCTCGGAAAGCCCACGATCACCAGGCCCTGGTCGCGGTACTGCTGCCACAGCGCTTCCAGGCCCTTGAATTGCGGCGTGAAGCCGCATTGGCTGGCGGTGTTGACGATCAGCAGCACCTTGCCGCGTTGGGTCGAAAGATGGGCCGGCTTGCCTTCGATGGACGGGGCCTCGAAGTCATAGATCGTGCGCGGCGTGGCAGCGGGGTTCATGGCGGGCCTCCTGGTTTGGACGGGTGGCCATTATCTGGATGTGGGGCTGGCCTGCGCGCGGCGCGGTCAAGGCTCCAGCGCGGCGAGCAAGGCGGCGGCCACGATCAGCGTGCCGCCCAGCACCAGGCCCAGGCCGAGCGCCGCCGCGCCCAGCGCCACGGCCGAGGCTGAGGCGAAGAACACCTCGGTGACCATGACCACGGCGGTGGTGTTGGCGCGCAGCCGCGCGGCGCCGTATTGCAGCGCCAGGTTGCTGGCCAGGAACCAAGCGCCCAGCGCCGCCACGCCGAGCAACCAGGGGGCTGCGGGCGCGGGTGGCGGCGCCACCTGGCCCTGCGCGGCCAGGCCCAGCGCCAGCACGCCGGCCACGAGCACGCCGCCGGCAAACATCGCCAGGCCGCGGGCGGCGGGGCTGCTGGCAGCCTGGCGGCGCAGCATCACGTTGTTCAGCGCAAAGGCCGCGCCGCCGAGCACGCCCAGGGCGTCAGCCAGCAGGTTCGCAGGCTTCGGCGCCGAGCTGGCGTCGGGCCACAGCACGATGGCCGCGCCAACCAGGGCCAGGGCCACGCGCAGCAGCGCGTGGGCGGTGATCGGCTCGGCCAGCAGCCAGCGCGCCAGCAGCACCGTCCAGAGCGGCATCAGGTAGAACAGCAGCACCACGCGCACCACGTCGCCCACCGTGACGGCCCAGTTGAAGGCCGCGTTGGTGGTGCCCGATGCCAGCACCAGCAGCCACAGCGCCGGGGTGTGCAGCAGTTCGCGCCAGGCCCGCGGCCGCGCCGATGTGAGCACCAGCACGGCCAGCAGGTACACCAGCACCGTGGCCCACAGCGGGTGCAGCCCCTGGTCTTGCAAGGCGCGCAAGGGCCACCACGACACGCCCCAGGTGAAGGCGTTGAACACCAGGGCCAGCGCGCCGAGCCGGGCGGCGCCTTGCACGCCGCTCAATGCTTGTCCGAGCGCGCGATGGCCAGCAGGCGCTCAACCTCGTCAGCATGGTTGATGGCGTTTTGCGCATGCCAGCGCCGCACCATCAGCATGGTGCTGGTCATGATGATGCCAAAGGTGCAGATGACCACGAAGGCCGACAGGCCGAGCTTGGTCATGCCCGCGTACATGGCGCTCAGGCCCAGGATGCAGGCCTGCTCGTTGAAGTTCTGTACCGCAATCGAGCGCCCCGCGCCCATCAGGTTGTGGCCACGGTGTTGCAGCAGCGCGTTCATGGGCACCACCAGGTAGCCGCCCACCGCGCCCAGCAACACCAGGAAGGGCGCGCCGACCCAGACGTTGGTAACGAGGTTCAGGCCGATGATCAGCACGCCCATGGCGATGCCCAGCGGGATCACCGCGGTGGCCTGGTGCAGCCGCGTGCGCATGGACGCGGCCACGGCGCCGAACGCCGTGCCGATGGCCACCACGCCGCCCAGGTTGGAGGCCTCGCTGACGCCGTAACCCAACGCCATGGCCGCCCAGGCGAAGACGATGACGCGCAGGTTGCCGCCGATGCCCCAGAACAGCGTGGTGGTGGCCAGCGAGATCTGGCCCAGCTTGTCGTTCCACAGCCTGGCGTTGCAATTTGAAAAGTCGCGTATCAGTTCGCCGGGGTTCGAGTTCAGCCGTTGCAGCGGCGCCTCGGTGCGCGGGATGCGCATGTTGAACAACGCGGCCACGAGGTACACCGCCACCAGGATGCTGATTGCGGCTTCGGGCGCAGTGTCGATGTGCGTGTCGAGGACGGGCAGGTCGAACGACAGCAGGAAACCCGCCATCCTCTTGCCGATCAACTGGCCGCCCAACACGATGCCGAAGATCACGCTCAAGATCGTCAGGCCTTCGATCCAGCCGTTGGCCTTGACGAGCTGCGAGTTCGGCAGCAGTTCGGTCAGGATGCCGTACTTGGCCGGCGAATACGCCGCAGCGCCCAGACCGACGATGGCGTACGCCACCAGCGGGTGCACCGCGAACAGCATCATCAGGCAGCCGACGATCTTGATGCTGTTCGAAATCAGCATCACCTTGCCTTTGGGCACGGCGTCGGCAAAGGCGCCCACGAACGGCGCCAGCACCACGTAGAACAGGGCGAACATCGAAGGCAGCGCGGCCACGTGCCAGGCCGGCGACTTGGTGGTGTGCAACAACTCGATGGCGGCCACCAACAAGGCGTTGTCGGCCAGCGAGCTGAAGAACTGCGCCGCCATGATGGTGTGGAAGCCTCTTTTCATTCGCTTGCGGCGCGATGGCGGAGCACAGACGCGCACCGCGGCGGCCTTGTCTCCTATAAAGGCTGCGGGGTTATAGCATGCACGCCGAGCCCGCCACGCCTTGGCGCAACCCGCCCATGCCCCGCCCGATTCAAGCCCTGGTTCACCATGACGCGCTGGCCCATAACCTGGCCGTGGCGCGGCAGCGCGCCGCTGGCGCGCGCGTGTTCGCGGTGGTCAAGGCCAATGCCTACGGCCACGGCATTGAGCATGTGTTTGACGGCCTGCGCGGTGCCGACGGTTTTGCCCTGCTCGACCTGGCCGAGGCACAGCGCGTGCGCGCGCTGGGCTGGCGTGGGCCGATCTTGCTGCTGAGGGCTGCTTCGAGCCGCGCGACCTGGAGCTGTGCTCGCGCCTGGAGCTGTGGCACACGGTGCACTGCGAGGCGCAGCTCGACTGGTTGGCCGCGCACAAGACCCGCACGCCGCACCGGGTGTTCCTGAAGTTCAACAGCGGCATGAATCGGCTGGGGTTCAATGCCCCGGCCTTGCGCAGTGCATGGGCGCGGCTGGACGGCCTGCCCCAGGTGGGCGAAATCAGCCTGATGACGCATTTCGCGAATGCTGACGCGCCTGACGGCGCGGCCGACGCGAGCCGGGAGTTTGAACAAGCCAGCCGCGACCTGCCCGGCGAGCGCAGCCTGGCCAACAGCGCGGCGTTGCTGCGCCAGGGCAGCCTGGGCGGCGACTGGGTGCGCCCGGGCATCCTGGCCTACGGCAGTTCGCCCGACTTCCCGGCGCACGACAGCGCGCACTGGCGGCTGCTGCCGGCCATGACGCTGCGCGCCAGGCTCATCGACACGCGGCAGCTCGCCACCGGCGCCAGCGTGGGCTACGGCGGCGCCTTCACGGCGCAGGCGGCGCTGCGCATCGGCGTGGTGGCCTGCGGCTACGCCGACGGTTACCCCCGGCACTGCCCCAGCGGCACGCCGGTGCTGGTGGACGGCGTGCGTTGCCGCACGCTGGGCCGGGTGTCGATGGACATGATCACGGTCGACCTCAGCGCCGCGCCGGCCGCGCACGTGGGCAGCGAGGCCACACTGTGGGGCCATGGCCCGGGCGGGGCGGTGTTGCCGATCGACGAGGTGGCCGCCGCGGCCGGCACCCTGGGCTACGAGCTGATGTGTGCCCTGGCCGCGCGCGTGCCGGTGCGCGCGGTGGCGAGCGCCGGCCATGTCGGCTGGGTGGGCGCTTGAGGCGGGCGGGCTGATGCCGGCGCGCCCGCGCGCCAAGTCATACCGCGCCAGCGCGGCTATCTTCACGGCATTTGCGCGGCCGGCCTTGCCAGACACCCGCCGTGGTAGCACACTGGCCCGGACACATGTTCCTTTCCCGCCTCGATTCCGCCCCCTTTGCTGGCGCCCCTCGCGCCGGCGCCGCCGCTTCCAGCGCCACGCTGCCCGCCTTGCGGCAGCCTCGGCCCACCCCCACCCCTTCCCCACCACCCCTGCAAAGGAGGCATTGATGAACCTGACCATCAGCGGACACCACCTTGAAGTCACACCAGCGCTGCGCGAATACGTACTCAACAAGCTGGAAAAAGTGACGCGGCATTTCGACCAGGTGGTAGACGTCAACGTGCTGTTGACGGTGGAAAAGCTGAAGGAAAAGGAGCGACGACAGAAAGCCGAGGTCACGCTGCATGTGAAGGGGCGCGACATTTTCGTGGAGCAGGCGCATGAAGACCTGTACGCCGCCATCGACCAATTGATGGACAAGCTCGACCGCCAGGTTGTGCGCCACAAAGACCGGCTCCAGGAGCATCACCACGAAACCCTGAAGCGCCAGGACGCTGCCGCGCCGTGATCTCCTCGACGGCGGGCCTGGCCCGCCGTGTTCTTGAATCACGTACTGCGCACCGCGCATAGCGTTGCTGCAACGCAGCAAATGTGTAACTTGACACATCTGCGCAGGCATTACAGCGCGCAGGCAGAACGGCGATTCCTATAATTTCATCCCCTTTCACCCCACTGGGCAGTGGCGCGCTGCGCGGCCCGGTCGGTACCAAACCGCTCATGAATCGCCTCGCCGCCATCCTGCCTGCCAGCAATGTGCTGGTGGATGTGGACGCCACCAGCAAAAAGCGCGTGTTCGAACAGGCCGGGCTGCTGTTCGAGAACCAGAACGCGATCGCGCGCAGCATCGTCACCGATAACCTGTTCGCGCGTGAACGGCTGGGTTCCACCGGCCTGGGCCACGCGGTGGCCATACCGCCTGGCCGCATCAAGGGGCTGAAGAACCCGCTGGCCGCGGTGATCCGCACCCGCGCGCCGATCGGTTTCGACGCCCCGGATGACGAGCCCGTCAACCTGCTGATCTTCCTGCTGGTGCCCGAATCGGCGACGCAGCGGCACCTGGAGATCCTGTCTGAAATTGCCGAGATGCTGTCTGACCGTGATCTGCGCGAGCGCCTGCAGGCCCAGGCCGATGCGGCCACGCTGCACAAGCTGATCAGCGAGTGGCAGCCGTTGAAGTCGCTGGCGTAATCCACGCCATGACTCAGCGCGCATGCGCCGCGCCGCGCCGGTCATGAAACCCACCACCATCAGCGCCGAGGCGCTGTTCGAAACCCATCGCCCGGCGTTGCGCTGGCATTGGCTGGCCGGCCACTCGCACCCCGAGCGCCATTTCGACGACGCCGCGGTGCGCGACGCGCGCTCGGCGGCCGACCTGATCGGCTACCTGAACTACATCCACCCGTATCGGGTGCAGATCGTCGGCCGGCGCGAAGTGGCCTACCTGCTGGCTGCCGAGCCCGAGGTGCAGGAGCGTCGCATCTCGCGCATCGTCACGCTGGAGCCGCCGATGCTGATCGTGGCTGACGGCCAGGTGCCGCCGCCACGTTTGATCGCCATGTGCGACCGCGCCGAGATTCCGCTGTTCGTGACCGACGAATCCGCCGGCCAGGTGATCGACGTGCTGCGTGCTTACCTGGGCCAGTTGTTCGCCGAACGCAGCTCGCGCCATGGTGTGTTCATGGACGTCCTGGGCCTGGGCGTGCTGCTCACCGGCGAGTCGGGCCTGGGCAAGAGCGAACTCGGGCTCGAACTGGTGTCGCGCGGCCACGGTTTGGTCGCCGACGATGCGGTCGATCTGTACCGCGTGTCGCAATCCGCCATCGAAGGCCGCTGCCCCGAATTGCTGCGCAACTTGCTCGAAGTGCGCGGCATCGGCCTGCTCGACATCAAGGCCATCTTTGGCGAAACCGCGGTGCGGCGCAAGATGCGCCTGAAGCTGATCGTCCACCTGGTGCGCACCGAGACGCTGGAACGCGACTTCGAGCGCATGCCGTACGAGCCGCTGTATGAAGATGTGATGGGCATTCCCACGCCCAAGGTCGTGATCGCGGTCGACGCCGGGCGCAACCTGGCCGTGCTGGTGGAGGCCGCGGTGCGCAACCGGGTGCTGCAACTGCGCGGCATCGACACCTACCAGGAATTCGTCAAGCGCCACCAGCAGGCCATGGAAGGCCCCGACGCCGGCTGATTCGCCTTGCTGGCCCTACTTCGGCCTGTGTTCGCAATCGACCTTGGCGCAACTGGCATACAGCGCCAGTGAATGCTCTTGCAGCGTGAAGCCGCGCTGGCTGGCGATGTCGCGCTGGCGCTGTTCGATCTGCGCATCGAAAAATTCCTCGACTCGCCCGCAGCTCAGGCACACCAGGTGGTCGTGGTGCTGGCCTTCGTTCAGTTCATAAACCGATTTGCCGCTTTCAAAGCTGCTGCGGCGCAAGATGCCGGCTTGCTCGAACTGCGTGAGCACGCGGTACACCGTGGCCAGGCCGACATCGGCGCCTTCGCCGAGCAAGGCCTTGTACACATCTTCGGCCGTCATGTGGCGCAGCAGCGTGCGCTGGAAGACTTCCAGAATCTTGATGCGCGGCGCCGTGGCCTTCAGGCCGCTGCTCTTGATCTCGTCG
The DNA here is from genome assembly GCA_043760085.1 of Burkholderiales bacterium. Lineage (GTDB taxonomy): Bacteria > Pseudomonadota > Gammaproteobacteria > Burkholderiales > Burkholderiaceae_C > Rubrivivax. The sequence goes on along the minus strand of JAYUPO010000112.1, from coordinate 4,346 downwards.
GCGTGGGTCATGGGTGTTTGGCGACGGCCCGGCGCTGGCGCTGCGGCGCAAAAGGCCCCCGTTAGAATCGCCCGATCATAGTCACTGGCTTGCGCGGCGCCGCCCGCTTGGCCCCATGACCCGCCCCACCCACCTTCGCGTTGCCTGGCCTTGTGCCGCCCTTTGCCTTGCCGCCCTGGCCGCCACCGGCTGCGCGTCGCAACTGCAATCGTCCGACAGCATCTTTGGTCTGATCACGCCCTATCGCATCGACATCGTGCAGGGCAATGTCGTCACCAAAGAGCAGCTTGAGCGCATCAAACCCGGCGTCAGCCGCGCCCAGGTGCGCGACGCCCTGGGCTCGCCCTTGCTGACCGACATCTTCCACGCCAACCGCTGGGACTACGTCTTCACGCTGCGCCGGCCCGGCACCGAGCCGCAGCGGCGCAGCCTGGTGCTGCTGTTCGACGGCGACGTGCTCAAGAGTATCGACGCGCCCGCGCTGCCGGGTGAAACAGAGTTCGTGGCCGCCATCGGCACCCATAACCCGCAAGCTGTCGTGCCGGCGCTCGAACTCACCGACGCCCAGCGCCGGGCACTGCCGGCGCCTGTCAAGGCCGCCGCTGCGGCGGCCGAGCCGGCGTCAGCCGCGCGGCGCAATTACCCGCCGCTGGAGCCGTGACACCCGGGCCTGCCGCCACCAGGCTGGCCATTGCCGGCGCGGGCGGGCGCATGGGCCGCATGCTCATCCATGCCACGCTGAACAGCCCTGACTTCACGCTGCACGGCGCGCTCGATGTGCCCGGCAGCCCAGGCCTGGGGCAAGACGCCGCCAGCGGCCTGGGTGCGCCCAGCGGCGTGTTGATCAGCAGCGACGTGCACCAGGCGCTGGCCGGCGCCGATGTGCTGATCGACTTCACCCGCCCCGAGGGCACGCTGGCGCACCTGGCGGTGTGCCGGGCCCTGGGCGTGCGTCTGGTCATCGGCACCACCGGCCTCAGCGCCGAACAAAAGAACGTGATCGCCGAGCACGCGCGGCACATCGGCATCGTCATGTCGCCCAACATGGGCGTGGGCGTGAACGTGATGATCAAACTGCTGGGCGTGGCCGCGCAGGCGCTGGCCGCGGGCTATGACGTCGAGGTCATCGAGACGCACCACCGCCACAAGGTCGATGCGCCCAGCGGCACCGCGCTGGCGCTGGGCGACGCCGTGGCCCGGGCCCAGGGCCGCGAGCTGAAAGACTGCGCCGTGTATGCGCGCGAAGGCCACACCGGCGAGCGGCTGGCCGGCAGCATCGGCTTTGCCAGCATCCGCGGCGGCGACGTGGTGGGCGACCACACCGTGCTGTTCGCCGGCACCGGCGAGCGCATCGAGATCAGCCACAAGGCGTCCAGCCGCGAAGGCTACGCCCAGGGCAGCCTGCGCGCGGCGCGCTTCGTCATGCAGCAGGGCCCCGGGCTGTACGGCATGAGCGACGTGCTGGGCCTGTAGCGCCGCGCCGTGCAAGGCCTGGCCGAGTTCTGGCAGCAAACCGACGGCGTGGGCCGGGCGGTGGCGTTGCTGCTGCTGCTGATGTCAATCTCGGCCTGGGTGGTGATCCTCTGGAAGGGCTGGGTGCTGCGCCGTGCCGGGGCTGACGTGCAGCGCGCCGTGGCCGCGTTCTGGGACGCCACGGATCTGGCCGCCGGACGTGAAAGGCTGACCGCGCTCGACCGCGAAAAGGTGCTCACCCCGTTGCTCGACGCCGCCACGCGCCAGGTGCCCAGCGGCACGCTCGAAACCAGCGCCAAGCTCGAATCGCAGCTCACCCGCCGCCTGCGCGACGCCCTGCACCAGGGCCTGGCCCATTTGCAATTCGGCCAGGTGCTGCTGGCCAGCATCGGCAGCACGGCGCCGTTCGTCGGCCTGTTTGGCACGGTCTGGGGCATCTACCACGCGCTGGCCGGCATTTCGGCGGCGGGCAGCATCACCATCGAGAAGGTTTCGGGCCCGGTCGGTGAAGCCTTGATCATGACCGCCGCCGGCCTGGCCGTGGCCATTCCCGCCGTGCTGGCCTACAACCTCTATGGCAAGTGGGTCGCCGCCGCCGAGGCCGAGCTGGAAGGCTTCGCCCACGACTTGCGCGAGATGGTGCTCGACAGCACCAGCCGCTAACCGGAGGCTGCATGGCATTCGGCCGACTCGAACGCGCCGCCGGCACCCAGCCGATGAGCGAGATCAACATGACGCCGCTGATCGACGTGATGCTGGTGCTGCTGGTGATCTTCATGATCACCGCGCCGCTCATGGCCAGCAGCCTGAAGCTCGACCTGCCCAAGACCGATGGCGCGCGGCCCAGCGATGCGCCGGCGGTCATGGCCATCGGCCTGAACGCGCAGGGCCAGGCCTTCGTGGGCGACGTGGCGGTCGACAAGACCCAACTCGTGGCCCGCATCCGCGAGGCCGCCCAGCGCAACCCGCAGACCGAAGTGCACCTGCGCGCCGACCAAAGCGTGCCCTATGGCCGTGTGGCTGAACTCATTGGTTGGGTGCAGGACGGCGGCCTCACGCGCATCGGTTTTGTCACCGAAAGCGCGGCGGCCAAGTAGGCCTGGCGCGGTGGTGCGGCGCCGCCGCGAGGCGAAAACCCGCCTCCTACAATCGGCCGTATGAACGAGAAATACGCTCCGTCTGAAGTCGAATCGCGGGCCCAGGCGGCCTGGCGCGCCGCCGATGTCTACCGCGTGCGCGAAGACGCCTCACGCCCCAAGTACTACGCTTGCTCGATGCTGCCCTACCCCAGCGGCAAGCTGCACATGGGCCATGTGCGCAACTACACCATCAACGACATGCTGGCGCGTCAATTGCGCATGCGCGGCTTCAATGTGCTGATGCCGATGGGCTGGGATGCGTTTGGCTTGCCGGCCGAAAACGCGGCCATGAAGAACAAGGTGCCGCCGGCCAAGTGGACGCGCGACAACATCGCCCACATGAAGGGCCAGATGCAGGCCATGGGGCTGGCCATCGACTGGAGCCGCGAGGTCAACACCTGCGCGCCCGAGTACTACAAGTGGAACCAGTGGCTGTTCCTGAAGATGCTGGAGGCCGGCATTGCCGAACGCCGCACCCAGGTGGTGAACTGGGACCCGGTGGACCTGACCGTGCTGGCCAACGAGCAGGTGATCGATGGCCGCGGCTGGCGCAGCGGCGCCCTGGTTGAGAAGCGCGAAATCCCGGGCTACTACCTGAAGATCACGCAGTACGCCGACGAGCTGCTCGACCACACCGTGAATCACCTCGACGGTTGGCCCGAGCGCGTCAAGCTGATGCAGCAGAATTGGATCGGCAAGAGCGAGGGCGTGCGCTTTGCGTTCAAGCACAACATCCGAGCCGTCGATGGTGCGTTGATCCAGGGCGGGCGGATGTACGTGTTCACCACGCGCGCCGACACCATCATGGGCGTCACCTTCTGCGCCGTGGCGCCCGAGCATCCTCTGGCCGCGCATGCGGCGCTGGGCAACCCGGCGCTTGCGGCTTTCATCGAACGTTGCAAGCAGGGTGGCACCACCGAGGCCGAGCTGGCGCTGCGCGACAAGGAAGGCCTGCCCACGGGCCTGCACGTGACCCACCCGCTCAGCGGCCAGAGTGTGGAGCTGTGGGTGGGCAACTATGTGCTGATGAGCTATGGCGACGGCGCGGTGATGGGCGTGCCCGCGCACGACGAGCGCGACTTTGCCTTCGCGCGCAAGTACGGCCTGGCCATCAAACAAGTTGTTGCAGTGGACGGCCAGCCCTTCAGCGACCAGACCTGGGCCGACGCCAACACCGACAAGGCACATGGCGTGGCGGTGAATTCCGGCAAGTACAACGGCCTGAGTCACCCGGCCTGCGTCGATGCGGTGGCCGCCGATCTGGCCGCGCTGGGCCTGGGCGAAAAGAAGACCACCTGGCGCCTGCGCGACTGGGGTGTGAGCCGCCAGCGCTACTGGGGCACGCCGATCCCGATGATCCATTGCCCGGCCTGCGGCGTGTTGCCCGTGCCCGAGGCCGACCTGCCCGTGGTCCTGCCCGAAGACTTGGTTCCCGATGGCTCAGGCAGCCCGCTGAGCAAGTGCGAGGCGTTCCTGAAGGTCACGTGTCACCGCTGCGGCGCGGCGGCGCGGCGCGAGACCGACACCCTGGACACCTTCGTCGATTCGGCCTGGTACTACATGCGCTATTGCGACCCGCACCTGGCCCATGCCATGGTGGGCGACGGCGCGAAGTACTGGCTGCCGATGGACCAGTACATCGGCGGCATCGAGCACGCCATCCTGCACCTGCTGTACGCGCGCTTTTGGACCAAGGTGATGCGCGACCTGGGCCTGGTCACGGTCGGCGAACCC
>JAYUPO010000111.1:0-4759 GCA_043760085.1 Burkholderiales bacterium | reverse complement strand
GGCGCTGACCCGCATGTTGCGGTACAGCGTCGGCCGCGCCACCAACAAGGAAGCCGCCCCACCCAGGCGGGCCGGGCCTTCGGACACCTTGCCCGACAGCTGCACGCTGCTCAGCGGCTGGATCAGGCTGCCCAGCACGCGCTCGTTGGCCGGAATGATGGCCAGCACCATGCCATCTGCACGCTCGAAGTTCACCACCAGGCCTTTGATCATTGCGCCCTGGGCAATGATGTCAGCCAGCAGTTGCAACTGCACTTCGGCCACCGCCACCAGCGCCTGGCCCTGCAAGAGCACGCTGCGGGCAAAGTACAGGGAACGCTCACCGGTCATGAAGTTGTTGGCCGGCGCACTGACCATCAAGGTGGGCGCTGCCTCGACCTGCACGCTGTGCAAGAAACCCGCGGGCAGCGTCAAACCCAGGCGCAGGGTGTTGGCGTCGGCGGCGGCAACGATCTGGCCCTGCGCGGTCAGCAGCACCACGTCGCGCAGCAGCATGTCGCGTTGCTGCACGCCGCGCAGCAGGCGCTGGGCGCGCTCGTTGCGCAAGACGGGCGCGCCGATTTGGGCGTCGTCCAGCAACTGCGGCAGGCCGGCCAGCATCAGGTCGATGCCCAGCAGGTTGCGGTTCAACGCCGCCTCGGCGCCGCTGACGAAGTTCTCGGTGAGCCGGGCTCGTTCTTCCAATTCAATCTGGCGCGACCCGGCCAGCATGGCGGCGCCGGTGGCCAACACGGCCAGCACGAACACGAACACGGCGAGGTGGATCGTGCCGTCCAGCCGCAGGAGTTTGAACATGCCCTGGGGCTGACGCTCAGGCGCGTGCATTCAATACACAGGGGCAGGGCGTGGAGTCGGCGCCTGCGTTCACCGCACGGTGGCGGTGATGCCCATGGCGGTGCCGATGGTCTGGTTCCAGACCTGCGCGCACGGCGGCCCGCAACGCTGCACCCAGCGCGCCAGCACGGTGGCGGCAAAAATCTCGCGCCGGCGGGCCTCGTCAGCAGCGCTGGCGCGCACCTCTTTCATGCTGCCCTTGCGCGCGCCGGTGCAAGCGGCCGCGCCGATGTTGCAGCTCACGCCCTGGCCGGTGTCGCGGTCGGCCATGTCCCAGATCTGCTGCTCCAGCTTGCCGATCTCGGGCTTGAGCATGTTGCGCTGCGCCGCCGTCAGCGCTTGCCAGGCGGCGCTGTTGGCGCCGAAGACCGACAGACCCCAATTCACCGGCATCGAGTGGATATGCGTGGTCACTTCATGCAGGCCGATGGTGTTGCCCGACATGGTGCCGGTGATCACACAGTCGATGTTGCCGCTTTGCACGTTGGCCAGAATCTCGGCGAACCCCGTTCGTACCGGCGTGCCGCCCAGGGCTTCGACCAAGTCGGACTGCGAGGTACTTGACGTGCGCACCCGCCGCCCGGCCAGGTCAGCCAGGCCGTTGATGGGCTTGTTGCAGAAGGTCACCTGCGCCGGGTAGCTGTACACGGCCAGCAGCTCAATGCCGTACTGTTCGCGCAGCGTCTTTTCCAGGAACGGCCGGTACGCCGCCACGGCGCGGCGCAGGCTGCCCATGTCGGGGCTCAGGCCGGCCAGGTCGGGCGCGCTGAGCACCATGTCTTGCGGCGCCGCCAGGCTGAGCAGCGCCGTGCCGAACGGCACCACGCCTTGCTGCATCAGGCGCAGCATTTCAGGTGGCTTGATGCCGGCGCGGTCGAACGGCACAACATCTGCCGACAACTGCCCGCCGCTCAAGCGTTGCAGCTCGCGCACCCAGAACGGCTCTTCGAACTGGGTGTACTGGTTCACGCCCGCCAGGCCACCCACCACGCGCAGGTGTGCCTTGGCTGCGGCGTCGCGCGCCTGGGTGGCGGGCGCAGCCGTGGCCAGGCAACAGGCCGCCAGCACGGGGGTGAGCGCAGCACGCAAAGACTTGAATGTGGGCATGGCCATCAACTCCGAAGTGACCCGTCGACTTGCGACGCAAGTGCATGCACGCTGGCGTGCTCTGGGCATGTGGGGCCTATCGGCACAATGTTGCAAATCCTTGAGCCACGCCACCGCTGCCCCTGCCATGCCCGACACCCCCACCGTGTGCCTGATTGCCGCCCTGGCGCGCAACCGCGTCATCGGCGCGGGCCAGGCACTGCCCTGGCATTTGCCGCAGGACATGGCGCACTTCCGCCGCGCCACGACGGGCCACGCGGTGCTGATGGGGCGCAAGACCTGGGAGTCCTTGCCCGCCAAGTTCCGCCCGCTGCCTGGGCGACGCAATGTGGTGCTGACCCGCCGCGCTGGTTACCAGGCCGCCGGCGCAGAAGTGGCCACCTCACTGGGTGCCGCCCTGCAGCGCCTGCACGACGCCGACAAGGTGTTCGTGATCGGCGGCGCCGAGGTCTACGCCCAGGCCCTGCCGCTGGCTGATGAATTGCTGCTCACCGAAATCGACCGCGACTTTCACGGCGACGCCTACTTTCCTGCGCTGCCCGCGGGCTGGGTGGAAGTGCAGCGCGAAGCCCACCAGGCTGCCGCGCCGAACGACTTCGGCTTTGCGTTCGTGACCTACCGAAAGGCGGGTTAGCCGTCATGGCGGTACAGCGGTGTGTTGGCTTCGCTTCTGTGATGCTGCGCTGAGCGGCCCAGCAGGCTACGCGGCCTTTCGCGGTGGAAACCACCACCAGACGGCCAACACCAGAACGCCAAAAGCCGAATACACAAGCGTAAAGAGCCAGGTTGGCGCCTCATGGAAGAGGATCTGATGCACCCAGTGTTCAATGAAGCCCTTCGTGTATTCAGTCGCGCCTGCCTGAAGCCGAAGCCAGGACTCAAACGTGGTCAGAGGGCAAGTCTGCCCGAGCCATGCCTGTAAAACGACCACTGCGATGGCTCCAACATGAAGCCAGCGGAATTGGCGTGTGTTGACCCAAAGCCACGCCCTGAAGTTGCCAACGACGATTGCAACGAGGCCGCCAACGACGAAGACCACGACCGCCAAGTGCAGCACCAGTACGAGGTCCGCGAGAGCTTGGTACACGGCCAGTTCTTCAAGTGCAAGGGGTGACGCCTAACGCTCGGATTCAGCCACGCTGCGCTCGCGGCGCGTGGCGCTGCAAGCCGTTGTTCGGTGGCGTGCGTCGAAGTTGATCCATACCTTCCCCCAAAGGACAAGCTTGCCGAACCAGTCTACGCCCGAGCCGGTCTGGATTCAGACTCAGCCTGTCGCCAACGCGCCGTCGAAGGTTCGAGCTAAGTTGCGGGTCGGTTCGAATGATGTGCGACGCTGGCCAGAGCACCACGACCGTGCGCAAACTTGACAACCCGCAAGGCTCGCGTGGCACGCTTGCCTATCGTGTTGGCCTCATGCGCTGGCCCATGGCCTGCGTTTTGATCGACAAACCTGTCCGGCAGAAGATGTGACCATGACCAGGCTGCTCGTCCCTGCCTCCGTCGCCGCTTTCCTGGCTTGCGGTATGGCCGGCGCGAGCGCGGCCAATGAAGCCGCCAGTGCCCCTGGCACGCCGGCCGCACGGGTACGCGATTTCGGCGGCGACCACTTCGTGCTGGGCGGCGCGCCGCGCATCGAACAGCCGGTGAGTGGCGACCTGTTCGTGGTCGGCGGCAACGTGGACGTCGATGCCCCGGTGGCCGGTGACGCCGTGGTGGTGGGCGGCAACCTGCGCCTGGCCGGCGCGGTGGGGCGCAATGTCTACGCGGCCGGCGGGCGGCTGGTGGTGGAGGCCCCGGCCGGCCACAACCTGCGCCTGGCCGGCGGCCAGATTGAGCTGCGCCCCAAGGCCACGGTGGCCGGCAACCTGAGCGTCTTTGGCGGCCAGATCACGCTGCGTTCGGCAGTCAAGGGCAGTGTGCAGGTCGGCGGCGGGCGGGTGTTCATCGATGCGCCGATTGACGGCGACGTTGTCGGCGGCGCCGGCCAGCTTGAACTGGGGCCCAATGCACGCATCGGCGGCAAGCTCAGTTACCGCAGCGGCAACACGCTCATCCGCGACCCCGCCGCGCAAGTGGCCGGCGCGGTTGAACAGTTGACCGTGCCGCTGGGCGCCTCGGCGCCTGCACCGCGGCGCGAGCGGCACATGGAACGCGAAGGCCGCTCGCACTTTGCGTTTGCCGGCGGCAGCATGGTCTGGAGCCTGGGCCTGATGTTGCTGGCCGCGGTGCTGGTGGCTGCGCTGCCCGCCACCGCACTGCGCGTGGCCGGCACCTGGCGCAGCCGTTTCGGTGCCAGCCTGCTGTGGGGCTTGATCGTGCTGGTGTGCTGGCCGGTGGGCGCGGTGCTGCTGCTCATCACGCTCATCGGCGCGCCTGTGGCACTGGTGGCCCTATTGCTGTACCCGGTGCTGCTTTTCCTGGGCTATGTCAGCAGCGGCGTGGCGTTGGGCCAATGGGCATTGCAGCGCGCCAAGCCTGAAGCCACGGCGCAACCCAACTGGCGCATCGGCTTTGCCGCGCTCGGCGTGTTGGCCTTGGCCTTGCTGGCCTGGGTGCCGCTGCTGGGCATGCTGGTGGCACTGCTGGCACTGCTGGCACTGCTGGCCGTGTTGGCAGGGCTGGGGGCAATGGCCTTGCAGTTTCAGCGTGGCAGTGGGTCAATGCCGTCGGCCACGTCACAAGCAGCAGCGTGAACAAAAAAGCCCGCATGCGCGGGCGTTTTCATTGGAGGAGAGGGAGGGATTCGAACCCTCGGAACCTTGCGGTTCGCCTGATTTCGAGTCAGGTACATTCGACCACTCTGCCACCTCTCCAGGTG
>JAYUPO010000110.1:0-4769 GCA_043760085.1 Burkholderiales bacterium | reverse complement strand
GTGCCTTGCAGCTCGCAGCTGTCGGGGATCACATTGGTCGCCTCACCGGCGTGGATCATGGTCACCGAAATAACCGCCGTTTCAATCGGCTTCTTGTTGCGCGAGACGATGGTCTGAAACGCCTGCACCATCTGGCAGGCCACCGGCACCGGGTCGATGCCGTTGTGCGGCAGCGCCGCGTGCGCGCCCTTGCCGCGGATGGTGATCTTGAATTCATTGCTGCTGGCCATCACCGGCCCTTCGCGCAGCGCAAACTGGCCCACCTTCATGCCCGGCCAGTTGTGCGCGCCGAAGATGGCTTCCATGGGGAACTGCTCGAACAGCCCGTCTTTCATCATCTCGCGCGCGCCGCCGCCGCCCTCTTCGGCGGGCTGGAAAACGAGGTACACCGTGCCATCAAAGTTGCGGTGCTTGGCCAGGTGCTTGGCCGCACCCAGCAGCATGGCGGTGTGGCCGTCGTGGCCGCAGGCGTGCATCTTGCCGGGGGTGGTGCTGGCGTGGGCGAACTGGTTGCGCTCGGTGATGGGCAGGGCGTCCATGTCGGCGCGCAGGCCCACGGCGCGCGTTGACGTGCCGTTCTTGATGATGCCCACCACCCCGGTCTTGCCCAGGCCGCGGTGGATGGGTATGCCCCAACTGGTGAGCGCCTGGGCCACGGTGTCGGCCGTGCGCTGCTCTTCAAAGCACAGCTCGGGGTGGGCGTGGATGTCGCGCCGCATCGTGGCGATGCTGGCGGCGTCGGTGACGATGGAGTCGATCAGCTTCATGCGCGGGCCTCCTGGGCAAAGATTCATCTTACCCGCGCACAGCCTGCCGCCACGTCGCGGGCGTGACCGGGAAAACGCGCTGTGTCATCATCTTTCGATGACCCCCTTGCCCACCGTCAAAACCGTGCGCGGCGCCTGCCCGCACGACTGCCCCGACACCTGCGCGCTGCGCATCACCGTGCAAGACGGCGTGGCCACCAAGGTGGCCGGTAATCCCGACCACACGCCCACCGCCGGCGTGCTGTGCACCAAGGTTTCGCGCTACACCGAGCGCAGCTACCACCCCGATCGCGTGCTCACGCCGCTGCTGCGCACCGGCCCCAAGGGCAGCGGCCAGTTCAAACCCATTGGCTGGAATGAAGCGTTAGACCTGATCGCCACCCGGCTCAAGGCCATCGCAGCGCGCGACGCGCAAGCCATCGTGCCCTACAGCTACGCCGGCACCATGGGCCTGGTGCAGGGCGAGGGCATGGCGGCGCGATTCTTCAACAAGCTCGGCGCTTCGCGCCTGCACCGCAGCATCTGCTCCATGGCCGGCGGCGAAGCCCTGGCCGCCACTTATGGCGCCAAGGTCGGCATGCATGTCGAGCACTTCGCCGAGAGCCGGCTGATCATCATCTGGGGCAGCAACTCCATCACCTCGAACCTGCATTTCTGGGCCGACGCACAAGCCGCCAAGCGTGCCGGCGCCAAGCTGATCTGCATCGACCCGCGGCGCACCGAAACCGCCGAGAAGTGTCACGTCCACCTGGCCTTGCTGCCAGGCACTGACGCTGCACTGGCGCTGGCGCTGATGAACGAGCTGATCCGCACCGATGCGCTGGACCATGACTACATCGAGCGCCATGTTCAAGGCTGGCCCGAGCTGCGCGAGCGCGCGCTGCAATGGCCGGTGGAGCGTGCCGCCGCAGTGTGCGGGTTAACGGTTGAATCCATTCAACAACTGGCGCACGACTACGCCAGCACGAAGCCCGCCGCCATCCGCCTGAACTACGGCATGCAGCGCGTGCACGGCGGCGGCAGCGCGGTGCGCCTGATCGCGCTGCTGCCCTGCCTGGTGGGCGCCTGGCGGCACCGTGCCGGTGGCTTGTTGCTGTCGTCGTCGGGCTGGTTTGCGCCGCACCTGAACCCACAGTTTCAGCGGCCTGATTTGCTGGCGGGGCGCAACCCACGCACGCTGAACATGGTGACGATTGGTGATGATCTTCAGCGCGAATCGTCCGCTGAATTCGGCCCGCGCATCGAAGCGCTGATCGTCTACAACAGCAACCCGGTGGCCGTGGCGCCGCATAGCCGCGCCGTGGTGGCCGGTTTCGCGCGCGAAGACCTCTTCACCGTGGTGCTGGAACACTTCCTCACCGACACCGCCGACCATGCCGACGTGGTGCTGCCCGCCACCACGCAGCTTGAACATCTCGACATTCACTTCTCGTACGGCCACACCTATGTGCTGTTGAACGAACCCGCCATCGCACCGCTGGGCCAGGCCAGGGCCAATACGCAGATCTTTCGTGAGCTGGCTGCGCGCATGGGCTACACCGAGCCTTGCTTCAGCGACGACGACGAGACACTGGCGCGCGCCGCCTACAAGGCATCGTCCATCAACTTCGACACGCTGCGCGAACGCGGCTGGGTCAAGCTCAGCATCGCCGAGGCGCCTTTTGCCGAGGGTGGTTTCCTCACGCCCGACGGCCGCGCGCAGGCGAATCCACCGGGCCTGGGAGTTGCCGACCATGTGCCCAACTACGAAAGCGGCCTGTCCAGCCCGCAACTTGCGCAGACCTACCCGCTGGCCTTCATCTCACCCCCCGCGCGCCACTTCCTCAACTCCAGCTTCGTGAATGTGAAGAGCCTGCGCGCGGTGGAAGGCGAGCCGCTGCTGGAAATGCATGCCCAGGACGCCGCGGCGCGCGGCCTGGCGGATGGCCAGGCGATCGAAGTATTTAACGATCGAGGTCACTATTTATGCAAATGCGCCGTGAATGAACGCGCCCGGCCCGGCGTGGTGAATGGCCTGGGCGTGTGGTGGCGCAAAGACGGCGTGGGCGGCACCAACGTGAATGAACTCACGCACCAGCGGCTCACCGACATGGGCGCCGCGCCGGCCTTCTACGACTGCCTGGTGCAGGTGCGCGCAGCGTCGCCTGGTGAGGTGCGCGCCGCACCCGTGGCCTTCGGCCAGGCGTGAAGCGGCTGCTCGTGGCCGGCTTGGGGCTCATTGGCGCGGCGCTGGCCGCCGCCGCCGCGCTGTGCTTGGGCAGCGGTTGCGCGCTGGGCTACTACGCGCAATCGGCAGGCGGCCATCTTGATTTGATGCACCAGGCGCGGCCGGTGAAGGAATGGTTGGCCGAGGCGCAGACGCCCGCCGCGTTGCGCGAACGCTTGGCGCTTTCGCAGCGCATGCGCGACTATGCCGTGAGCGAATTGAAGCTGCCCGACAACACCAGCTACCGCGCCTACGCTGACCTGAAGCGCAGCGCCGTGGTGTGGAACGTGGTGGCCACGCCCGAGCTTTCACTCACGCTCAAGACCTGGTGCTTCCCGGTCTTGGGCTGCGTGGGTTACCGCGGCTATTTCGATCAAGGCCAAGCCCAGGCGCAGGCCGCGCAACTCAAGGCCGAAGGCCTGGAAACCAGCGTCTACGGCGTGCCGGCCTATTCCACCTTGGGCTGGCTGAACTGGGCCGGCGGTGATCCGTTGCTCAACACCTTCATCAACTGGCCCGAAGGCGAACTGGCGCGGATGATCTTTCATGAATTGGCCCACCAGGTGGCCTACGCGGCCGACGACACCCAGTTCAACGAATCCTTCGCCACCGCGGTGGAACGCATCGGCGGCGCGCGCTGGCTGGCCGCGCAGGGCAGTGCCGCCGCACGCGACGAATACGCCGCGCTCGAGACCCGCCGGCGCGAGTTTCGCGAGCTCACCCGCCGCACCCGCGCGCGGCTCGACGCGCTGTACAAAAGCCCCGCCAGCGACGCCGACAAACGCGCCGGCAAAGCCGCGGTGATGGCCCAAATGCGCGCCGAGTACGAAGCCCTCAAAGCCGGCCGCTGGGGCGGCTTCAAGGGCTACGACGGCTGGGTGGAACGCGCCAACAATGCCGCCCTGGGCGTGCAAGGCGCATACGACGATTCGGTGGGCGCGTTCGAGAAACTCTTTGCACACTCGGGCGCCGACTTCACCCGCTTCTATGCTGAAGTCAAACAGCTTGCTGCCCTGCCCAAGGCGCAGCGGCAGGCGCAACTGAATGCTCTTCAACCCCCCCTCCATCACCAATAAGGAGCCCGCCATGGCCGACATCCACATCCACCGCGAACACAAGCTGGGCCTGAAGGGCGCACGCAAGGTGGCGTGGGCCTGGGCCGAAGAAGTGGAAAAGCGCTTCAGCATGGAATGCTCGGTGCTGGAAAGCGACACCAGCGACACGGTGGAATTCACCCGCGCGGGCGTGACCGGCCAGCTCGTCGTCACCGCCAATCACTTCGACCTGCAAGCCAAGCTCGGCTTCCTGCTCGGCGCCTTTGCCAAGACGATCGAAGCCGAGATTCAGAAGGAGCTGGAGGCGCAGTTGATCAAGGGCAGCGCGGCGGCGAAGAAGGTGGCAGCCAAGAAGAAGGGCTGAGCTTTCGGTGCCTCCGATGTTGTGGGCGCCTCATAGAAGGGCTGAGTCCGCGACGTGACTTCTTGCCCGCCCAAAGGTGGTGCACGCGGGTAAGCCCCAAGGGGTCGTTACAACGGCCGAGGCTGAATTCGACGGTTAACCCGCTAAGGTTATGAAAAGCGCTGCGGCCCATGAGCCAGGCCACAATCAAGCGGTAAGGCAACAAGGGGGGCGAGCCCAACATGGGCCGCGGGCAATTTGAGTATCACCACACGAATCGCCATTCAGGCTGACTCTGCGCACCCGAGTTCGACAGCTAATCGCGTAAGTGATTGATTTGTATAGGAGCGCAAGCAAAACGCACCACTACAAAAGCGTCAACTGGGTGTTCAACGTGG
>JAYUPO010000109.1:0-13183 GCA_043760085.1 Burkholderiales bacterium | reverse complement strand
ACATCTGGTACGTGTTCTTCGCCTCGATGCTGCTGCTGCTGCCGTTCATGTCGCGCTCGCAGCAGGCGCTGCGCGAGTTCGCCTTGCTGGCCGGCGTGAGCACGGTGGCCACGTCGCTCGATCTGCTGTTCGTTTCGGCGTTTTCGATCAGCCACTTTGCCTCGCTGTCGCTGGCGGTGTTCCTGGCATTGGGCACCTATGCCGGCGCGCGCCAGTGGTTGCTCAACCAGATGCTGGGCTCGCAGCGCCTCACCGCCGAACGCATGTTCGAGCGCCTGTATCGCATCGTGCGCGAGGTGGAGGTTGACGCCAGCCAGAGCCGAGGCCTGCTCACCGAGCTGCTGCGCGACCTGTTCGACCCGCTGGAGCTGCGCAACCTGGAACGCCAGATCAGCCATGCCCGCGTGGTGGGCGACGGCTCGGCCATGCTGGTGCCGTTTGCGCGCATGGGCGACGACGCTGCCAGCGCCAACGCCGGCAGCCTGCTGCTGCGCTTTGCCGGGCGTGGCAAGCGCATGTTCACGCGCGAAGACGCGCGCCTGTCAGACCAGGTGGTGGAACAGTTGATGCGCGCCGTGGCCTACGACAAGGCCGTAGAGCGCGGCCGCACCGAGGAGCGGCTACGCATCGCACAAGACCTGCATGACGACATCGGCGCGCGCCTGTTGACCCTGATGTACAAGGCCCAGACCCCGGAGATGGAAGACTACCTGCGCCACACCCTGCAGGATCTGAAAACCCTGACCCGTGGCCTGGCCGCCAGCGACCACCAGTTGTCGCACGCCGTGGCGGAGTGGAAGGCCGACATCACGCAGCGCCTGAGCGCGGCGCACATTGAACTCGATTGGCACTTCACGTTCGACGACGACTACATGCTCAGCATGGTGCAGTGGTCGGCCATCACCCGGGTGCTGCGCGAACTGGTCAGCAACATCATCTACCACGCCAGCGCCACCCGGCTGGAGATCAGCGCCACGCTCGAAAACGGCCGCTTCACCCTGCTGCTGGCCGACGACGGCGTGGGCCGCAACCCCCAGGCCTGGGCCCATGGCCTGGGCATGGGCGGCGTGCGCAAGCGCGTGAAGCTGCTGCGCGGCGACGTGAAATGGCGCGAAAACCGGCCTCAGGGCATCGTGTGCGAAGTGCGCGTGGCCAACCTGGACGCACGGGCTTGACACCCACTGCGCCGGTTTCGGCCGTCCATTTAGTTGACACTTAAACTATTCACGAATAAAGTACAACCTGCTTGCCCACAGCCCCCTCGGTGAAGGAACACGCATGAAGATCGTCTGCATCGGCGGCGGCCCTGCCGGCCTGTACTTCGGGTTGTTGATGAAACAGCTCAACCCGGCGCATGACATCACGGTGGTCGAACGCAACCGGCCCTACGACACCTTCGGCTGGGGCGTGGTGTTCTCTGACGCCACCATGAGCAACATGCGCCAGTGGGACGCTGAAACCGCCGCCCAGATCGAGGCCGCCTTCAACCACTGGGACGACATCGAGCTGCTGTTCAAGGGCCGCACCCTGCGCAGCGGCGGCCATGGCTTCGTGGGCATCGGGCGCAAGAAGCTGCTCAACATCCTGCAAGCGCGCTGCGAAGCCGTGGGCGTGGATCTGGTGTTCGAATGCGACGCTGAAAGCGACACCGCTTACGCCGACGCCGACCTGGTGATCGCCAGCGACGGCATCAATTCGCGCATCCGCGCCAAGTACGCCAGCACCTTCAAGCCCGACATCGTGACGCGCCCGAACCGTTTCATCTGGCTGGGCACGCACCGGCACTACGACGCCTTCACGTTCGACTTCCAGCGCACCGAACATGGCTGGTTCCAGGCCCACATCTACCAGTTCGACGAGCACACTGCCACCTTCATCGTCGAATGCCCCGAACACGTCTGGCAGGCGCACGGGCTCGACCAGGCCGACCAGGATCAAAGCATCGCCTTTTGTGAACAGCTCTTTGCCGGCAACCTGCAAGGCCACAAACTGATGACCAATGCGCGCCACCTGCGCGGCTCGGCCTGGCTGAACTTCCAGCGCATCGTGTGCGACCAATGGTGGTTGCGCAATGAACACGGCAGCCACGTGGTGCTGATGGGCGACGCGGTGCACACCGCCCACTTCGCCATCGGCTCGGGCACCAAGCTGGCGCTGGAAGATGCCATCGAGCTGACGCGCCAGTTCCAACTGCTGGGCGACAGCCCCGAGCGCATCGGCGAAGTGCTGAGCACGTATCAGGAGCTGCGCCGCATCGAAACCCTGCGCCTGCAAAACGCCGCCTGGAACGCGATGGAATGGTTCGAGGTCTGCGGCGAGCGCTACTGTGACCAGCTCGAGCCCGAGCAGTTCATGTACAGCATGCTCACGCGCAGCCAGCGCATCAGCCATGAGAACCTGCGCCTGCGCGACCAGGCCTGGCTCGAAGGCTACGAGCGCTGGTTTGCGGCGCGCACGCCCTTGCACCGCACAGCCACCCTGCCCGCCGTGCCGCCCATGTTCACTCCGTTCACGGTGCGCGGCACGACGCTGAAGAACCGCGTGGTGGTTTCGCCCATGGCGCAGTATTCGGC
Organism: Burkholderiales bacterium; assembly: GCA_043760085.1. Classification (GTDB taxonomy): domain Bacteria; phylum Pseudomonadota; class Gammaproteobacteria; order Burkholderiales; family Burkholderiaceae_C; genus Rubrivivax. The sequence goes on along the minus strand of JAYUPO010000109.1, from coordinate 10,610 downwards.
GGTCGATGGCATACCGGGCGAATACCACTTGGTGCACCTGGGTGCGCGCGCCATGGGAGGCGCGGGCATGGTGGTGGCCGAGATGACCTGCCCCAGCCCCGATGCGCGCATCACGCCCGGCTGCCCGGGCCTGTGGAACGACGAGCAAGGCGCGGCGTGGCAGCGCATCGTGGCCTGGGTGCATGCCAACACCAGCGCCAAGATCGCCCTGCAGATCGGCCACTCCGGCGCCAAGGGCAGCACGCGCCGCGCCTGGGACGGCATCGACAAACCGCTGCTTGCAGCCGACACCGAGCCGAACTGGCCGCTGCTCAGCGCTTCGCCCCAGCAATACGTCGAAGGCGAGAGCCAGGTTTCGCGCGCCATGACACGCGCTGACATGGGCCGCGTCAAGGCCGAATTCGTCGCTGCCACGCAGCGCGCCGCGGTGGCCGGCTTCGATTGGCTGGAACTGCACTGCGCGCACGGCTACTTGCTTTCAAGCTTCATCTCGCCCCTGACCAACCAGCGCAACGACGACTACGGCGGCAGCTTGGCCAACCGCCTGCGCTACCCGCTGGAGGTGTTTGCCGCAGTGCGCGCGGCCTGGCCCGGGCAGCGGCCCATGAGCGTGCGCATCTCGGCGCACGATTGGGTTGAAGGCGGCATCACGCCAGCCGATGCGGTGCTGATTGCCCGGGCCTTCAAGGCCGCCGGCGCAGACCTGATCGACTGCTCTTCAGGCCAGGTGAGCAAGAAAGAAAAAACCACCTTCGGCCGCATGTTCCAAACGCCTTTCGCCGACCGCATTCGCCAGGAGGCCGGCATTGCCACCATCGCCGTGGGCGCCATCAGCGAGGCCGACCATGTGAACAGCATCATCGCCGCCGGCCGCGCTGACCTGTGCGCCGTGGCGCGCCCGCACCTGGCCAACCCGGCCTGGACGCTGACCGAGGCCGCCAAGATCGGCTTCACCGAAGTGCTGTGGCCGCAGCAATACCGCTCGGCCAAGGTGCAGATGGAAAGCAATTTCGCGCGCGAGAAGGCGCTGGCCGGGGCGCGTTAGCGCGAGATGGGTAGCAATGGCACGCACCCGCGACTTCAAGCTCCTGCGTGGCCTGAGCGCGCAGCACATCGGCCGTGAAGGCCGCGCCGTGAGCGACGACCATTCCGCGGTGAAGCTGTGGCTGCGGCTGCTGTCATGCAGCACGCAGATCGAGCAAGACATTCGCACGCGCTTGCGCCAGCGCTTTGCCACCACCTTGCCGCGTTTCGACTACCTGGCCCAGCTTGAGCGCCACCCTGATGGGCTGCGCATGAATGCGCTGTCGCGTTACCTCATGGTCACCGGCGGCAACGTCACGGGCTTGACCGATCAACTCGTGGCCGAAGGCCTGGTTGAGCGCGCGGCCGATGAGCAGGACCGCCGCTCGCTCATCGTTCGCCTCACGCCCGCCGGCTTGACGCGCTTCAACACCATGGCGCAAGAGCACGAGGCCTGGTTGATCGAGCTGTTCAGCGGCTTCGACGCCGATGTGAAATCAGCCCTCTATGCCGGCCTGGGCCAGTTGCGTTTGCACCTGGCGCGCAAGCAGGAAGAGCCTCCGAGTCCTCGCAAGGAAATGCACGCACCATGAACGACCACCTCGACCCCACCCTGGCCGCTGGCAACCAGCAGCAACTGGCCGGCTACCACGCCACACACGTGCATTTGCACTGCGACGCCGGCGTGGCCACCATCACGCTGAACCGGCCCGAGCGCAAGAACCCGCTCACCTTTGAAAGCTATGCCGAACTGCGTGACCTGTTTGGCCGCCTGAAGTACGCCACCGACGTGCATGCCGTGGTCATCACCGGCGCCGGCGGCAACTTCTGCAGCGGCGGCGACGTGCACGACATCATCGCGCCGTTGATCCGCTTGAGCGCGCCCGACCTGCTGCTGTTCACGCGCATGACGGGCGATCTGGTCAAGGCGATGCGCGCCTGCCCGCAACCCATCGTGGCCGCCATTGACGGCGTGTGCGCCGGCGCCGGCGCCATCCTGGCCATGGCGTCTTGTATGCGCCTGGGCACGGCGCGCAGCAAGGTGGCGTTCCTGTTCAACCGCGTCGGCCTGGCCGGCTGCGACATGGGTGCCTGCGCCATGCTGCCGCGCATCGTTGGCCAGGGCCGCGCCAGTGAACTGCTGTACACCGGCCGCAGCCTGATTGGTGAGGAAGCCGAGCGCTGGGGTTTCTACAACCGCCTGGCCGCGCCGGAGCAGGTGCTGGCTGTAGCGCAAAAACTCGCCGCCGAACTGGCCGCCGGCCCCACCTTCGCCAATGGCATCACCAAGACCATGCTGCACCAGGAATGGGCCATGACCATCGAGCAGGCGATTGAAGCCGAGGCCCAGGCGCAGGCACTGTGCATGCTGACCGAAGACTTCAAGCGCGCCTACAACGCCTTCGTGGCCAAGCAAAGGCCGGTGTTCGAAGGCAATTGATTGCAGCGGGGAGAAAACATGGCCGACACCCGATTCCTCGACTGGCCGTTCTTTGAAGATCGCCACCGTAGCCTGGCGCGCGAACTTGACACCTGGGCGATAGCTAACGTTTCGCATGAGCATGGAGATGATGTGGATGCGCAGTGCCGCGCACTCGTCAAGGCGCTTGGCGCCGGCGGCTGGCTGGCCCATGCCATGGGCGGGCGCGAATGGGGCGGCGCCACTGACGCCATCGACACCCGCGCCATTTGCATCGCGCGCGAAACCCTGGCGCGGCATTCGGGCCTGGCCGACTTTGCGTTCGCCATGCAAGGCCTCGGCTCCGGCGCCATCGCCTTGAGCGGCACGCCCGCGCAAAAAGCGCGTTACCTGCCGCGCGTGGCGCGCGGCGAGGCAATTGCGGCCTTTGCACTGTCTGAACCCGACGCCGGCTCCGATGTGGCGGCACTGCAATGCGCCGCTCGCGTTGAGGGCGATGAAGTGGTGTTGAACGGCGAAAAGACCTGGATCTCCAACGGCGGCATTGCCGACTTCTACGTCGTGTTCGCGCGCAGTGGTGAAGCGCCCAAGGCGCGCGGCATCAGCGCCTTCATCGTCGACGCCGGCACGCCCGGCTTCGAGATCGCCGAGCGCATCAACGTCATTGCCCCGCACCCGCTGGCACGCTTGCGTTTCACAGACTGCCGCATCCCCTTGAGCCAGCGCATCGGCGCCGCCGGCGAAGGCTTCAAGATCGCCATGCGCAACCTCGATGTCTTTCGCAGTTCGGTGGCCGCAGCGGCGCTGGGTTTTGCGCGCCGCGCGCTCGATGAAGCGCTGCAACGCGCCACCACGCGCCAGATGTTCAACGGCGTGCTGGCCGACTTTCAGCTCACCCAGGCCAAGCTGGCGCAAATGGCCACCACGATTGATTCCGCCGCGCTGCTCACCTACCGCGCCGCCTGGCAGCGCGACCAGGGTGGCAACGTCACCCGCGAAGCCGCCATGGCCAAGATGGTGGCCACCGAAGGCGCGCAACAGGTGATTGATGCCGCGGTGCAGATCTTCGGCGGCCTGGGCGTGGTCAGCGACATGCCGGTGGAGCGCCTGTACCGCGAAATCCGCGCCTTGCGCATCTACGAAGGCGCCACCGAAGTGCAGCAACTCATCATCGCGCGCGAGTTGCTGAAAGACTTGTCGCCCGCTACACGTTGAGGTCAGCCATGCCCAGCGCCCACATCGACACCTTCAGCCGCGACCACCTGCCGCCGCGCGAGCAGTGGCCCGAATTCCTGTTCGACCTGCCCGAGCTGCAAGCGCTGCAAGGTACGGCCCAGTTGAACTGCGCCACCGAGCTGCTGGATCGCGCGGTGCGCGAAGGCCGCGGCGCGCGGGTGTGCATCCGCGCCCCGGGCCTGAGCTGGACCTATGCCGAGCTGCAAGACAAGGCCGATCGCATCGCCAACGTGCTCACGCGCGAAATGGGCCTGGTGGCTGGCAACCGCGTGCTGCTGCGCGCGCCCAACTGCCCCATGCTGGTGGCGTGCTGGTTTGCGGTCATGAAAGCCGGCGCCGTGGCCGTGGCCACCATGCCCATGCTGCGCGCCAAGGAGCTGCAAGCCATCATCAGCATCGCCCAGGTGTCGCATGCCTTGTGCGACGCCGCCTTGGCTGATGAGTTGCAAGCAGCCGCCCTCGCCTGCCCCAGCCTGCGGCAGGTGCGCCACTTCAACAGCGCTGACCCACACGGGCTGGAACAAAGCATGACGCGCCAGCCGCCCGGCTTTGTGAACGTGAACACGGCGGCGGATGACACCTGCCTGCTCGGCTTCACCTCGGGCACCACCGGCGTGCCGAAGGCCACCATGCACTTCCATCGCGACCTGATGGCTGCCTGTGCCTGCTGGCCGCCGCATATGTTGAAGCCCACGGCGGATGACGTCTTCATCGGCAGCCCGCCGCTGGGCTTCACCTTCGGCCTGGGTGGCCTGGTGCTGTTCCCCATAGCTGTCGGCGCCAGCACCGTGTTGCTTGAAAAGGCCGGCCCGGCACCACTGCTGGAAGGCATCAAACAGTTCGGCGCCACGGTGCTGTTCACCGCGCCCACCAGCTACCGCGCACTGGCTGAACACGGCGCAACGCTGCGCGGCAGCACGCTGCGAAAGTGTGTCTCGGCCGGCGAGGCGCTGCCGGCGTCGACCCGGGCCCTTTGGAAGCAAGCCACCGGCATCGAGATCATCGACGGCATTGGCGCCACCGAGTTGCTGCACATCTTCATCTCCGCCGACGAAGACCATGCCCGCGCCGGCGCCACGGGTGTGGCCGTGCCCGGCTACCGCGCCGAGGTGGTGGATGACGCCGGCCAGCCGGTGCCCGCCGGCACCGTGGGCAAGCTGCGCGTGAAGGGCCCCACGGGCTGCCGCTACCTGGCCGATGCGCGGCAAACCAGCTATGTGCGCGACGGCTGGAATTACACGGGTGACGCCTACACGCAAGACGCCGACGGCTACTTTCACTACCACGCGCGCACCGACGACATGATCATCTCGGCCGGCTACAACATCGCCGGCCCCGAGGTGGAAGACGCCTTGATGCTGCACCCCGCCGTGGCTGAGTGCGGCGTGATCGGCGTGCCCGATGCGCAGCGCGGCCAGATCGTCAAGGCATTCGTGGTGTTGCGTGCTGGACATGCCGGCGGCGAGGCGATGGTCAAGACGCTGCAAGACTTCGTCAAGCAAACGGTGGCACCGTACAAATACCCGCGCGCGGTGGCGTTCGTCGACGCCTTGCCGCGCACGCCCACCGGCAAGTTGCAGCGCTTCAAGCTGCACGAACTGCCCTGAAAACTAAAGGAGGATCCACCATGCAAGCCTTGTTGCCCAACGGCTGGCCTCGCCCCAAGGGCTATGCCAACGGCGTGGCCGCGCACGGCCGCCAGATCTTCGTGGCCGGCATGGTCGGCTGGGACGCGCACAGCGTGTTCCACAGCGACGACTTCGGCACCCAGGCGCGCCAGGCCTTGGCCAACGTGGTGGCCGTGCTCGAAGCCGGCGGCGCCAGGCCGCAGCACATCACGCGCATGACCTGGTATGTGACCAGCAAGCGCGAATACCTGGCCGCGCTGCCGCAGATCGGCCAGGCCTTTCGTGAGCTGATCGGCCACTACGACATCGCCATGACCGCGGTGCAGGTGGTGGCGTTGATCGAAGACCGGGCCAAGGTCGAGATCGAAGTCACCGCGGTCGTGCCAGACTGAGCCCCTCTTTCCTTCACACTTCCAGGAACCCTGACCATGGCCACCGCCAAAGCCACTTTCGATTGGGCTGACCCGTTGCAGCTCAACGCCCAACTGAGCACCGATGAACGCGCCGTGCGCGACGCCGCCGCCGCCTACTGCCAAGACAAGTTGCTGCCTCGGGTGACCGACGCCTTTCGCAACGAGAAGACCGACGTGTCCATCTTCCGCGAGATGGGCGAGCTTGGCTTGCTCGGCCCCACCATCCCCGAAGCCTATGGCGGCGCCGGCCTGAACTATGTGTGCTACGGCCTCATCGCGCGCGAAGTGGAGCGCGTCGACTCCGGCTACCGCTCGATGATGAGCGTGCAAAGCTCGCTGGTGATGGTGCCGATCAACGAATTCGGCACCGAGGCGCAAAAGCAGAAGTACTTGCCCAGGCTGGCCAGCGGCGAGTGGATCGGCTGCTTCGGCCTGACCGAGCCCAACCATGGCTCAGACCCCGGCAGCATGGTCACGCGCGCGCGCAAGGTGGCCGGCGGCTACAGCTTGAGCGGCGCAAAGATGTGGATCAGCAACTCGCCGATCGCCGATGTCTTCGTGGTCTGGGCCAAAGACGATGAAGGCGCGATTCGCGGCTTCATTCTCGACAAGGGTGCGAAGGGCCTGTCAGCCCCGGCCGTGCACGGCAAGGTCGGCCTGCGCGCCAGCATCACCGGCGAGATCGTGATGGACCAGGTGTTCTGCCCCGAAGAAAACGCCTTCCCCGATGTGCGCGGCTTGAAGGGCCCGTTCACCTGCCTGAACAGTGCGCGCTACGGCATTGCCTGGGGTGCGCTGGGCGCGGCCGAAGACTGCACCCACCGCGCGCGCCAGTACGTGCTCGACCGCAGCCAGTTCGGCCGCCCGCTGGCGGCCAACCAGTTGATTCAAAAGAAGCTGGCCGACATGGTCACGGAGATTGCGCTGGGCCTGCAGGGTTGCCTGCAACTGGGCCGCATGAAGGATGCCGGCACGGCCTCAACCGACGTGACCAGCATCCTGAAGCGCAACAGTTGCGGCAAGGCGCTGGACATTGCCCGCCTGGCACGCGACATGATGGGCGGCAACGGCATCAGCGACGAATTCGGCGTCGCCCGCCACCTGGTGAACCTGGAGGTGGTGAACACCTACGAAGGCACGCATGACATCCATGCGCTGATCCTGGGCCGGGCGATCACGGGGATTGCGGCGTTTTCGAACTGATTTGCCACTGCGCGCATACAACGTTCGAAAACAGTCTCTCGGTGCAAGCGCGTTGAGACAGACCTCGTTACGACCTGTGCAGGCCGAGGGCGTCGGGTGGCCGGCGGCGGGGGAGTGAGCCCGGACACAAACAGTCCAGTGGACTGTTTATGCCTGGCGAACGCATGGGGCTCTGCCCCTTGCACGAGCGTAGCAGCGCGCCCCGCCGGCCTGATCCCGCTCCACTTCGCCAGCGGCCGTACTTTGAAAAAAACTAATCCAAAGCCCGCCAAGCCGCAAACGCCAGCCCCGTGCCCGTGAGCGCCGGCGTGCGGTAGCCGGGGATGTACTCGACCCACTCCACATCCAGCTCGCGCGCCATCTCACCCACCACCAGCCAGTTGCGGATCTCGCTGCTGCCGGCTTGCAATTGTTTCGCGTCGAGCGCGGCCAGGGTGGCGCTGTCTTTGTTGCGGATGGCGTTCAACACCTTGTGGTCGAGATCCTCGTCCACCACGAAGTGGCTCAACCCGCCCGAGGCGATCACGCCCACGCGCAAGGCTTCGGGCCAGGCTTTGATCAGCTCACGCAGCGCCGCGCCCAGCGCCACGCAGCGCCGCGGCGTGGGCTGGTTGGGCGGGTCGAAGGTGTTCAAGACGATCGGGATCACTGGCAACTCAAGCCCTGGCAGCAAGCGCCGATGCACGAACTGGAAGGCATGGCCCTCGAACTTGCCGGGCGGGGTGCCATCGAGCGCGGCGATGTCGAAGTCGCGGTCGCACAGTTGCCGGATCAGCCACTGCGCCAGGTCACTCTTCACCGGGTACTCGCGGTCGGCCTCGGGCTCATGGCGGCGCATGCGCGCCGCCTTGACCCAACTGTCAGACGGCGATGCCGGCTCGCGCGCCGTATTGCGAATGGTGGCACCGTAGTAGATGGCCACGGCCGGGTTGTTGCTGGTGCGAAAAAGCTCGCTCTGGTCGTCGCCCACGATCAGCAGCACATCAAGCCGGGCTTGGGCAATGCGCGCGCTCAAGTGATCCATCGCCGCTTCGGCGGCGTCGTAACGTTGGCTCATCTGCTGCGGCGTGACCATGGCTTCAGCACCGGCCGGCGCGGCGGCAAGCAAGGCGGCGTAGTCGGTCTTGTTGCCGTGCTTGTCGAAGTAATGCGGGTTCTTGGTGTCGATGACGCGAAAGCCGTGCTGCCAGTCTTCGCGCTGCGAAACCAACATGATGCTGTGCGATGAGCCGAAAGCGGCAACCAACTGGGCCATGGGGGGTGCTCGATGTGCGGGCCGCGGGTTCGAAGCCACCACGGAAATCATAACGGCGAGAACTGGCTGCCCATGCTCAAGGATCTTCAGGGCGGCTGGCACGGTGAGTATCTTCAATCGTTAACTCCGGCGCCAGCCACGCCAGGAGCTGCCGCTGCACGGCCGGGTGGGTCGGCACCTGCATGTGGTGGATGCCGTACACCACCACTTGCCTGGCCTTGGCAAAGGCGAGCGTTCGCGCTGCATCAGCGTGTTGGCCCAGCGCGCTGGGCACGCTCACCAGCCGGTCGCCGACCCATCGCTCGGCCAATGGGCTGCGCCGCGCTGCCGTCGTGGCGGCCAGGGCATAGCAGTTCACGCCCGCCGGCAACGGCACGGGGGTGCGCCGGTCCGGCGTGCGGCGAAAGCGATCGCGCCCGAGCCAGTCGTCGTCCACCAAATGGCCGTAGCGCAGATCGGTGATGCCGGCGCTGCGCAACCGGATCAGCTTGCCGAACGGCGCCGAGTAGGCACTGCTGCTCAGCACGCCGTCCAGCCAATGGCCGGCGCGTTCGAGCGCCGCACCATGGTGCGGCGTGGCCAGGAACACGGCATGCTTGAGCAGCCCCACCCAGCGCATGCCGGCCTGCGCACCGTGGTGGCAGGCACTGCGCACCAGCAGGCCGCCCATGCTGAACCCCAGCAAGCTGAGTTCGGTGACCGGCACGGGCCAGTCCTGCACCAGTTGCTCCAGGCGCTGCGCCAGTTCGCGCCCGTTGTGCGAGACATGCAGCCCGGAGTTGTAGCGCAGGGTGAGCACGGTGTTGCCACCTGCGGCGGCCAGGCTGGCGCCGAGGCCGGGCGCGGCCGGGGCATCTTGCGCCGCCTGCCGTGGCGGCGCGTGCCAATGCATGTCGCTCATGCACAGGCCGTGGATCAGCACCATCGGCTTGGCAGTGGCTTGGGGCAGGTTGCGCATGGCCGCCCGATCCAGCGCCTGGCCGCCCCGGCGCAAGGTCATGGTGATGGCCAGCGAGTTGGCCGTGGCGGCCAGGCGGTCGCCCATCACGCCGTTCAGCATGGCCACCGCCGCCTCGCGACCGGGCGTCTCGGGCCGCTGTGCTTCGAGCTGATCGAACAGCGGTTGCAGCGCCGCCAGCGGTGCGTCCAGGCCCTTGGCAACGAGCCGCGTGATGCCGTCGATGCTGCTGTAAACAAGACCCGTGATGCCGCGCGTGCGACCCGTTGCCGCCGCGCCAGGCAGGCCGAGTGTGCCCAGCACAGCTTGATGCACCCCTTCGACGATGCGGTTGATGCCCAGCACGCTTTGCGTGGCCAGCTTGGCCGCAGCGCGGGCGTCGGCCGCACGCAGGTGCTTGACGACACCCCTGGCAGCATTGTTGCGGCGCGGTTCACTCATAGCGGCCAGCCGCGGCCGCCAGCGCAACGCGCGGCGATCGATCACCTACGAGGCGAATGCCCGCGATGACCAAACCACCCGCGGCAGCCAGGGCCAGCAAGAGGGTGGAAGTCAGAAGGTTGTGTGCAAGATCCATGGTGTCCTCCAGTGTCCTCCCGCTGCTCAGTCCCGGCTGCTCGATGGATTCAGAGCGACTTCCGGTACTGCGTCAGGTCAGCCATCTGCGCGGCCGTCAGGCCCAGCGCGTTTGGCGCTGTAGGTCTGCACCACGGCGTCTAATGTCGCAGCCGTGCCATTGTGAAAGTACGGTGCGTGCAGCCACAGCCCCTTCAATGGCGCGGTGCGGTGCTGCTTGGTCGCGCTGCGCGAAGCATAGCTGGGTGCGCCGTTGGGTTCGGGCTCGCTCACGGCGTCGCTGGGCTTGGCGCTGATCAAGTCATCCGTTCCGTTGGTCACCTTGACCCCCGTGCGCGGCTCGGCAAAGGAGCCGTGCCCGCCCATCTGGGTCACGCCGACATAGCGGTTCCAGCAGGCCAGGTCGTCGCCATCACCGGTGGAGGTGGTCTTGCGGATGCCGTCCAGCCCGTATGCCGGCGCAATGACCTGGGGGCCGTTCTGGCCGTCGAGGTTGAAGCGTGGGTCGTACTTGCCGGGGCCCCAGGAGTTGTAGACCGCCTTGACCGGTGCGCTCAGCGCCGGCGACAAGGCGATGATCGCCCCGGGGTTCAGCTCCCGGTTGGGCCAGCCATCAAGCCGCTTGCCGATGCCCGGCGCGAACGAGTTGTCGACCGTCGAATGACACAGCGCGCAGGTCACACCTACCCGTGTCAGCGTGTCCACGCCGTTGTTGGTCTCGACCGTCCCCTTCAGCCCGACCACCACGTTCAGCTTCAGAAGGGCCACCGTGGTGCCGGGGCTCTTCAGATCGAAAGAGCCGTTCTGGATTCCCGCCACCACCGCCGCCGGCAACGCTTCGGCATCGACCTTGAGCCCCACCGCCAGCGCCGTGGTGGGGTCAACGGCTGTGCGGATC
>JAYUPO010000108.1:0-13193 GCA_043760085.1 Burkholderiales bacterium | reverse complement strand
ACCGGGCGGCCCGCATCGCCGCGCGCCGCGCCTTCGTTGACTTGAAGGTCACGTTCCAGGCGGCGGTTGCCGGCCTGAGCGGCATCCGCGGCCAGTGGCTGCAACAACAGGTGCGCCTGGCCGAAGACCCGTTCGATCTGTGGATGCTGCGTGCGCTGGTTTTTGCCAGCCTGTGCAACGACGATCAACAGCGCAAGCGTCTGCAAAGGCACATCGAGTCGGTGTTCCCCGACAGCGCGATGCCGAGCATCGCGGCTTCGGTGTTCTAAGCGCATAGCAACGACTCACCGGTGAAGCACCAGGCTTCACCGTAGCGCGCAGGCATGGCGCAGCGGCGGCGCGACACTGCCCCTGGCCACGCCGGTGGCAAGGGGCTGAACACAGGGTGATGGCGGGGCAGCGGCACAGGGCAAAATCCCGCCCCACATGAACATCATCATCCTCGACGATTACCAGGACGCCGTGCGCAAGCTGGCCTGCGCGGCGATCCTGGAGCCGCTCAACGCCAAGGTCTTCACCAACACCGTCAAGGGCATCGGCCAACTGGCGGTGCGCCTGCGCGATGTGGAAGTGCTGGTGCTGATTCGCGAGCGCACCCAGTTCCCGCGCCAGTTGCTTGAAAAGCTGCCTCGCCTGCGCCTGATTTCGCAAACCGGCCGGGTCGGCTCGCACATCGATGTCGAGGCCTGCACCCGTCTGGGCATTGCCGTGGCCGAAGGCGTGGGCTCGCCCACGGCGCCGGCCGAGCTGACGTGGGCGCTGATCATGGCCGCCATGCGCCGGCTGCCGCATTACATCGGCAACCTCAAGCATGGCGCCTGGCAACAGTCGGGCTTGAAGTCAGCCGGCATGCCGCCCAACTTCAGCGTCGGCATGGTGCTCAAGGGGCGCACCCTGGGCATCTGGGGCTATGGCCGCATCGGCCAACTGGTGGCGGGCTATGGCCGCGCCTTCGGCATGAACGTGCTGGTGTGGGGCCGCGAAGATTCGCTGCAACGCGCGCGCGCCGACGGCCTGGCTGTTGCACCCTCGCGCGAAGCCTTTTTCGAAACCTGCGACGTGCTCACCCTGCACCTGCGGCTGAACGAAGCCACGCGCGGCACGGTCACGCTCGAAGACCTGGCCCGCATGAAGCCCACGGCGCTGTTCGTCAACACCTCGCGGGCCGAGCTGGTGAGTGAGAACGCGCTGGTTTCGGCACTGAACAAGGGCCGCCCCGGCCTGGCCGCGGTGGATGTGTTCGAAAGCGAGCCCATCTTGCAGGGCCACCCGCTGCTGCGCCTGGAAAACGCCATCTGCACGCCGCACATCGGCTACGTTGAACAAGACAGCTACGAGCTGTACTTCGAAGCGGCGTTTCGCAACGTGGTCAATTTCATTGCCAAGGAACCCAGCAACATCATCAACCCCGAAGCGTTCAAGGTGATTCGCTGAACAACCCCGCCGCGCCGCAGCACCCACGTGCTGCTTCCTGGGCCTTGATGCTGGGCAACTTCGTCATCGCCTGTGGCGTGATGGTGGTGCCGGCGTGCCTGAACGACCTGATCGCGTCGCTGCACGTGCCGGTGGCCGTGGGTGGGCACCTCATCAGCGTGGCCGCATTTGTGATGATGATCGGCGCGCCGGCCCTGGCCGCGGCCTGCGCCGGTTGGGACCGCCGCCGCCTGCTCGTGTTCGCCCTGGTCTGGTTCAGCCTGGGCCATGCGCTGTCGGCCCTGATGCCCAGCTTTGCCAGCCTGCTGCCGGTGCGCGCGGCCACCGTGCTCGGCGCGGCGTTGTACACGCCGCAAGCTGCCGCGGCCATCGGCGTCATGGTGCCGGCGGCGCAGCGCGGCCGCGCCATCACCTTCGTCTTCATGGGCTGGTCCTTGGCGTCGGTGTTGGGCATGCCGCTGGCCGCAGCGGTGGGCGAAACCTGGGGCTGGCGTTGGGCCTTTGGCGCCGTGGCACTGCTCAGCCTGGCCGCCGCGGGGTGGCTGTGGCGCTGCATGCCCGACGGTGTGAAACCCGCCGCGTTGTCGCGCGCCAACTGGCGCGAGGTCTTCACCCGCCCGGTGCTGGTGGCCATGGTGGCCGTCACCGCGCTGAGTTCGGCCAGCCAGTTCGTCATCTACAGCTACATGGCGCCGTACTACCGCAGCGTGCTGGGCGCGGGCACGGCCGATATCAGCGCCCTGTTCCTGTGGTTCGGCGTGTTTGGCGTGCTGGGCCAGGTGCTGGCTTCGCGCTATATCGACCGCATCGGCGCCCATGTGGCCGTGGCATTGAGCCTGGCGCTGATGATTGCCAGCCTGCTGGCCTGGCCGTTGGGCGTGAGCCTGCTCAGCATGGCCGCCGTGCTGGTGCCCTGGGGGTTAGCCTGCTTCGCGTGCAACTCGGCGCAACAAGCCCGGCTGGGCCAGGCGGCGCCGGCGCTGGCCCCGGCGCTGATGGCCATGAACTCGGCCGCCATGTACCTGGGCCAAGTGGTCGGCGCGGCCAGTGGCGGCGCGCTGATCAGCGCCAACGGCTACGGCGGGCTGCACCTGGCCGCGCTGGGCTGGATGCTGGCCGCCTTCGCATGCAGCCTGTGGTTAAGCTGGGTAATGGTATGGCGCAGGCCGCGCCGGCGTCATGTTTGACGGCCAGCGCGCACCGGCGAACGCGGCCGAGCTTTTCACCGTGTTCAACCGCCTGGCCTTGCAGGGCTTTGGCGGCGTGCTTGCCGTGGCGCAGCGCGAACTGGTGGAGCGCCAGGGCTGGATGAGCCGGCAGGCCTTCCTGAGCACCCTGGCCACCAGCCAGGTGCTGCCCGGGCCGAACATCGTGAACCTGGCACTGATCGTGGGCGACCGCCACTTCGGCTGGCGCGGCGCGCTGGCGGCGCTGGCCGGGTTGTTCGTGGTGCCGGGCATCCTGGTGATCGCGCTGGCGCTGCTATACCAGCGCTTCGAGCAGTGGCCCGCGGTGGCCGGTGCGTTGCGCGGCATGGGCGCGGTGGCGGCCGGGTTGATCTGGGCCACCGCCTTCAAGCTCAGTGCCGGCCTGCGCGGCAACGCCATCGGCAAGCCGGCCTGCGCGGCGGTGATGCTGGCCACCTTCGCCATGGTGGGCCTGCTGCGCTGGCCGCTGCCGTGGGTGGTGCTGGGCCTGGGCAGCGTTGCCTTGGCCTATGCATGGCGGTGTTTGAAGGCATGACGCACTGGCTGATCGGCAGCGGTGTGGGCACGGGCCTGGGCAATGCCGGCCTGGGCTGGCCCGAACTGGCGCAGCTGTTTGCGCACTTTCTCGTGCTGTCGTTGATCTCGGTGGGCGGGGCCATCAACACCGCTTCGGACATGCAGCGCTTCGTGGTGCAGGAACACGGCTGGCTGAGTGCCGAGCAGTTCAACACCAGCGTGGCCATCGCGCAGGCCGCGCCCGGGCCGAACGTGCTGTTCGTGGCCGTGCTGGGCTTCAACCTGGCCGGCGTGGCCGGCCTGGTGGCGGCCATGAGCGGCATCATGCTGCCGTCCACCGTGCTGGCGCTGAAGGCCGGGCGGCTGACCGAGCAATACCGCGAGTCACGCGCCATTCGCGCCTTCAACGCCGGCATGGGGCCGCTGAGCATCGGCCTGCTGCTGGCCACCGGCTGGGTGCTGTTGCAGCCCTACCTGGGGCACGGCAGCCAGCGTATCGGCGCGCTGGCGCTGGCGGCCGTGGCGGTGCTGGCGCTGGTGCGCACCCAACTCAGCCCGATCTGGCTGATTGCGCTCGGCGCGGGGGTGGGCGCGCTGGGCGGCGTCTAACGCGCAAGCAGCGCCGGCGCAAGACCGGCGCGCAGCGGGTGGAGGCGCAGCTTGCTCAGCGCGGGTTTTCGAAGAACACGTAGTGCGAGTAGTCACCGATCTCGAAGTACACGCGCTTCTCGTTTGAGTCGGCCACGCCGTTGAGGTTTTCGTCGAGCACGCCATAGCCGAAGCGGTAGTTGCGCGGCTTGCCGTCGTCGGTGCCCAGAGCGGTGGACAGCTTGTCGATCTTCATGAAGCGCTTGACGACCTTGTCGCCGGCATAGACCTCGAGCACACCGTTGGTGCCGGTCCAGTTCTGGATGTCGCGCTTGATCTGGTTCTGGCTTTCCTGGGTGCAGCCAGCGAGCAGGATTGAAAACACGGCGATGAGTGCGACAGTTCGGGTCATGGCGTTTGCGTTTGCGTTTGCGTTGGGGTTGGGGTTGAGGTTGCTGGCTTCGCGCCGCGCTGGCGCAGGGTTTCATACAGGCACAGCGCGCTGGCCACCGAGACGTTCAGGCTGCTCACCGCGCCCAGCATCGGGATGCGCACCAACGCGTCGCAGGTCTTGCGCGTGAGCTGGCGCAACCCCGTGCCTTCGGCGCCCAGCACCCAGGCCACCGGGCCGGCCAGGTCGGCCCCGTACAGGCTGTGCGGCGCGTCGTCGCTGGTGCCCACGATGCGGATGTCGCGTTCCTTCAGTTCGCTCAGCGTGCGCGCCAGGTTGGTGACCATGAAGTACGGCACCGTTTCGGCTGCGCCGCTGGCCACCTTGGCCACGGTGGCGTTCACGCCCACGGCATGGTCCTTGGGTGCGATCACGGCCTGCGCGCCGGCGCCGTCGGCCACGCGCAGGCAGGCGCCCAGGTTGTGCGGGTCGGTCACGCCGTCCAGCACCAGCAGCAGGGGCGGGCCGCTGGTTTCATCCAGCAAGTCGTCGAGCGAGTGGTTCTGCGGCAAGGGCTCCACCCGCGCCACCACGCCCTGGTGGCCGGCGCTGCCGCACAGCTTGAACAAACGTTCGGAATCACTTTCAACGAGCTTGGCGCCGGCGTCGCGCACGCGGTCCACGAACTGGCGCATGCGGGCGTCGCGGCGGCTGGCGTCGACGTGCACCTCCAGCACACTGGCCGGCGCGATCTTCAAGCGCACGCCCACCGCGTGAAAGCCATGGAGCAACTTCTGCGTCATGGCGGCATTGTCGCCGCGCGTTTCACGCCAGCCGCTTGCTCAGCGCGATCAAACCCAGAAACAGCGGCTGGTGCAGCATGTACACGGTGAGCGGCCAGCGGCCCAGCAGTGCCAAGCCGCGCAAGGGGCCGGCAACGCGCGGCGCCAGCCAGGCCGCGCGCCGGGCAAGCACCCAACGCCCGGCGCCCGCACCAATCAGCATCACCCCCAGCCACGGCAACACCGGCACATAGTCTTCGGTCACCGGCAGCTTGCTGACCAGGCCCGTCCAGTCCAGCCAACGGCTGTTGAACACGGGGTGCTGCCACACGAACGGCAGCACCAGCGCCAGCAGCGCCAGCAGCCACAGGCCGCGCCGCAGCGGCCAGGCCAGCCGTACCAGCACCAGCATCACCGCGATGCCGTGCAGCACACCAAAGCTGATCCAGCTGCGTGGGAACATCCAGGCCGAACCCAGGCTCACCAGCACGGCGCAGCCCGCCACCTGCGCCCAGCGGCGCCAAAACCGCGGCGAAAAACGCGGCCGGCCCTGGCCCTGCGTCAGGGCTAACGCCTGGCTGAAGCCGGCACAGAACAGGAACAGGCTAACGATGCAACTGCGTTGCCAGATCCAGAACGGGTCGGCGTAGAAGTTCTGCTTCGGGCTGATCAAGCCGTTCAGGTTGAGGTCGAAGCAGAAGTGAAAGACCATCATCCAGAGCATGGCCAGGCCGCGCAGCGCATCGAGCCGCTCGTGGCGCGAGGGCGGTACAAGGGCGGCGTTCACGGCGGGGGGCATGCTCTATCCTTGATCTTTGCCTGATGCTAGAGGATGACTTTGTGAGCGACGTCAAAACGCACTACGCCAGCGTCTTCCGCCCCGCCCTGTTCGCCGGCCAGGTGATGTGGGTGACCGGTGGCGGCAGCGGCATCGGCCGCTGTGTGGCGCATGAGCTGGCCGCGCTGGGCGCCATGGTGGTGATCAGCGGGCGCAAGCAAGAACGCCTGGATGCGGTGGCCGCTGAAATCACGCTGGACGGCGGGCGCTGCGACACCGCGGCGTTCGACATCCGCGATGAAGATGCGGTGAAGGCAAACGTGGCCGCCGTGCTGGCGCGCCACAGTCGCGTGCACGGCCTGGTTAATAACGCCGGCGGGCAGTTCCCGGCGCCGCTGGAAAAAATCAGCAAGCGCGGCTTCGACGCGGTGGTGGGCAACAACCTCACCGGCGGCTTCTTGATGATGCGCGAAGTGTTCAACCAGAGCATGGCTGAACACGGTGGCGCCATCGTCAACATGACGGCTGACTTCCGCAACGGCATGCCCGGCATGGCGCATTCGGGCGCGGCGCGCGCCGGCATGGCCAACCTGACGCAAACCGCTGCGCACGAATGGGCTCGCGCCAACGTGCGGGTGAATGCGGTGGCGCCGGGTTGGATTGCCTCCAGCGGCATGGACACCTACGACGGCGCCATGCGCGCCAGCATCGCGCACTTGAAGAACCATGTGCCGCTGCGCCGCCTGGGGCTGGAGGCCGAGGTCAGCGCGGTAATCGTCTTTTTGCTATCGCCGGCCGCGGCCTTCATCACCGGCGTCACCGTGCCCATCGACGGCGGCGTGCCGCTGGGCAACAGCGCGCACCGCAGCGCAGACCATCCGCCCTCGCCCACGTTCGACGGCTTTCACCGCGCGGTGCTGCCCGAGGTGTTGCAAGCGCCGCGCTCATGACCGCGCATGTGGTGACAACGCGGCGCAACGGCGCCGAGCAAGCGCGCCTGGAAGCGGCCATCGCTGATGTGTTCGAGCAGCAGATCACCTTCAACCAGACCCTGGGCCTGAAGCTCGCCAGCCTCGGCGACAACGAGGTCACGGCCCGCTTCGAGATGCATGTGGGCCTGACCGGGCACCGCCTTTCCGGCCGGCTGCACGGCGGGGTGACCGCTGCGGTGCTCGACACCACCGGTGGCCTGCTCATCATGTGGGCCTTGGCCGAGAAGTACGCCGATGAAAGCCCGGAGCAGGTGCTGCACCGCTTCAACCGCGTGGGCACCATCGACCTGCGCACCGACTTCCTGCGCCAGGGCGTGGGCCGGGTGTTCACCGCGCGCGCGCACCTGCTGCGCCTGGGCGGGCACTTCGGCTCGGTGCAGATGCAGCTGCACAACGAAGAAGGCGTGCTGCTGGCCACCGGTGCGGGAACCTACGTATCGGCGTGATTCGGCGCCAGAGCCAGGGTTAGCATTCGCGCCGTTTTTGCCAACCCGAAAGCCGCGCAATGCAAGTCGTCTGCCTCGATCTCGAAGGTGTGCTGGTGCCCGAAATCTGGATCGAATTCTCCCAGCGCACCGGCATTGCCGAATTCGCCCGCACCACGCGTGACGAGCCCGACTACGACAAGCTGATGCGCTTTCGCCTGGGCCTGCTGCGCCAGCACGGGCTGAAGCTGGTTGACATTCAAAACGTGGTCGCCGGCATGGCGCCGATGGATGGCGCGCGCACCTTTCTGGATGAACTGCGCAGCCGCTTCCAGGTGGTGATCTTGTCTGACACGTTCTACGAATTTGCCGACCCGTTGATGGTGCAACTGGGCCGCCCCACGCTGTTCTGCCACCGCCTGGTGGCCGACGCCGAAGGCTTCGTGACTGATTACAAGCTGCGCCAGCCCGACCAGAAGCGCGTGGCGGTGAATGCGCTGAAGAGCCTGAACTACAAGGTCATCGCCGCGGGCGATTCGTACAACGACACCGGCATGCTCAGCGCCGCCGACGCGGGCTTTTTCATCCACCCGCCCGAGGCCATCACCCAGCAGTTCCCGCAGTTCGCGGTGACTCGCAGCTATGCGGAACTGAAGGCGCAGATTGATGCGGCTTCGGCGCGGCTGGCGGGATAACGTTTGATATGAGCATCAGCAGAAGGCCGCAGGCCGAGAGCCGCCCGCTCAATGCAAAGACTAGGCCCCACTGCTTATGAACCGCTTCGCGTGCCTGAGGCGCCTGATCCTAGACTCGAGTTCACTTCTGTTCGAGGGAAGATCCATAAATCGCGCTGCCTCGGCGCGAGACGCGAAGCCAAAGGGATTGCCGAGATGAAATAGTAGAAGCGCATCGACAAAGCGCTTCAGTTGAAATACGAGAGACTCAATGTCGTCGGTGTCAGACCCTGTGTGAACAAATCGATTTCTATGATTCGTCAAATGAGTCAATACCAGCTGGGAACGCTCCCGATCGGCGAGCATGAATGCCGCTCGACGGGTAGCAACTTTGTACGGGTCATGAGAACTATCCGTCAGAAATTCAAGCAGGCTCCATAGCCGTAGAAACGCGTCGTTGAGATCGGCCGCGTCCAATGCGCGTACGTACCGAATCAGCGCACCTTCAATCTCAGAACGGTACGGCAGCGAACCGAGGCGAAAGCGCAACTTCGCTGCGAAGGCCAACAATCTAGAGAATTTCGCCTTATCCGAAAAGGGATTGGCGGGCCGAGCATAGCCCGGGTCATACCAAAAACTGTCGGTCGCGAGATTGCCGTCTAAGTCGTGTACGGTGTGGAACGGTGAGAGGCGGATGTCATTTACCGGTGTGGGCCGCCCTCCTGTGTATCGCCACGTCTTGCCGCGATTGAGCGAGAGATTCCAACTTGCCCGGGTGAGGTCAATATCGTTCAGCGCTCGTTCTGCAGCCTCATGTGTCTCACGCGCCGTCACAAGTGCCGACAGGCGCATGTAGCTTTGTGGAAGTTCGAACCCCACCGTACTTCGAGAGTTCTGAAAGAGCCTCGATCGCGCACGAAACCCCATATCAGTCTTTGGCCTGAAGGTTAGGGTGGTTTCGCCAAGAATCACTCGGGGGACCTCCACTGTCGACCAGATGGAAATTTCAGTAAGTAGGCGATAGCGCTTTCGTGGCAGGGACAAGTATCCGTTCTCAAGCTTAGAGCACTCCCGGAGGAGGCCCTCGGCGGTGATCGGCCGGGGAATAGCACTGCTATACGCAACGATCGCGGCGATTCGTTTTCGCTCGAACTCGGGGATTTCAGGGTGAAACTCCACTGACCCGCCCAATACGATGGCGAAGTCGGAGTACATGAGGCCTCCGGTCAGGAAGCCAGAAGGATCACCGTCTGCCTTCGCGCGCTCGGCGCGGGCTGCAAGTGCTGCCAAATTGGCGTCTTTCCTCGGGTGAGCCACAGTTTGAACCCCAGGTAACAACGTTTCACTTCATCCAAACCCGTGCATTGCGAAACATGCGCAGCCACGGGCTGTGCTGGTCGGGCGCGCCGTGGGTCCAGCTCATCTGCAGGTTGCGAAACACGCGCTCGGGGTGCGGCATCAGCGCGGTAAAGCGGCCGTCGGCGGTGGTGACCGCTGTCAGCCCGCCGGCGCTGCCGTTGGGGTTGAGCGGGTAGGCCTCGGTGGGCTGGCCGTGGTGGTCCACGAAGCGCATCGCACCCAACACACGCGCCGCGTCGCCGCGGGTTGAAAAATCCACCCGCCCTTCGCCATGCGCCACCACAATGGGCAAGCGGCTGCCGGCCATGCCGCTGAAGAACACCGATGGGCTGGCCATCACCTCAACCAGGCTCAAGCGCCCTTCAAACTGCTCGCTGCGGTTGCGCACGAACAGCGGCCAGTCTTGCGCACCAGGGATGAGCGCGGCAAGTGCGGCGAACATCTGGCAGCCGTTGCACACGCCCAGGGCCAATGTCTCAGGGCGGTTGAAGAAGGCGGCGAACTGCTCGGCCAACATCGGGTTGAACAGGATCGAACGCGCCCAGCCCTGCCCGGCACCCAGCGTGTCGCCATAGCTGAAGCCGCCACAGGCCACCAGGGCTTGGTATTGATCGAGCCGGGTGCGGCCGGCTTGCAGGTCGCTCATGTGCACATCGAAAGTGTCGAAGCCGGCTTGCGCCATGGCGTAGCTCATCTCGACCTGGCTGTTCACGCCTTGCTCGCGCAGGATGGCCACCTTGGGCCGGGCGCCGTGAATGTAGGGCGCCGCCACGTTCTCAGTGTCATCGAACGTTAGCTTCGCCTGCAAGCCCAGGTCGCCTGAAGCGCCGATGCAGGCATGCTCGGCATCGGCGCATTCGGGGTTGTCGCGCAGGCGGGCGATGCGCCAGCTCACCTCGTCCCACGCCCGGTGCAGGTCTTGGAGCGGCGCTTCGAACTGGCACTTCGCATCGCGCCAGACTTCCATGCGCGCCGCGCCATTGGCCCGGCCCACCACATGCGCATGGCGGCTCAAGCCGTGCTGGCGCAAGGTGGCCATCACGGCGTCGCGCTGGCTGCGGCGCACTTGAATCAGCACGCCGAGTTCTTCATTGAACAAGGCCTTGAGCGTCAGCTCAGCGCGCCGCGCGCTGACCTGGCCGGCCCAGTTCTTGGCGTCGCCCACTTCGGCGCGGCTGTCGGCGATGCCGTCGCTTTCGGTGATGAGCATGTCCACGTTCAGGCTCAGGCCCACATGGCCGGCAAAGGCCATTTCGCAGGCCGCGGCCCACAGGCCGCCGTCGCTGCGGTCGTGGTAGGCGAGGATCTGGCCGGCCGCGCGCAGCTCATTCACAACGTTAACCAGGGCCTTCAGCGCGGCCGCGTCGTCCAGGTCAGGCACCTCATCACCAAACTGGCCCAGCGCCTGGGCCAGCATCGAGCCGCCCATGCGCATGCGGCCCGCGCCCAGGTCGATGAGGATGAGTTCGTTCTCACCCGGCAGCCACTGCGGCGTGAGCGTGCCGCGCACGTCTTCGAGCGCGGCAAAGGCGGTGACGATGAGCGACACCGGCGCCGTGACCTGCCGCGGCACGCCGTCTTCGGCCCAGCGCGTGCGCATCGACAGCGAATCCTTGCCCACCGGCACGCCCACGCCCAGCGCCGGGCACAGCTCCAGGCCCACGGCGCGAACCGTGTCGTACAGCGCTGCGTCTTCACCGGGTTCACCGCAGGCCGCCATCCAGTTGCAACTGAGCTTTACATGCGACAAGGTGATGGGCGCGGCAAGAAGGTTCGTGATCGCCTCACCCACCGCCATGCGGCCCGACGCCGGCGCATTCAGCGCGGCCAGCGGCGTGCGTTCGCCCATGCTCATGGCTTCACCGGCAAAGCCCGCGTAATCGGCCAGGGTGACCGCGCAATCGGCCACCGGCACCTGCCAGGGGCCGACCATCGGGTCGCGGTGGCTCAGGCCGCCCACGGTGCGGTCGCCAATGGTGATGAGGAAGCGCTTGCTGGCCACGCTGGGGTGGCGCAGCACATCGAACGCCACCTGCTTCAGCGACACATCGTCCAGGTTCAACGGCGGCTCGCTGCGCGCCACACGGCTAACGTTTCGATGCATGCGCGGCGGCTTGCCCAGCAGCACGTCGAGTGGCATGTCGATGGGGCGAGCCTCGCCGTCTTGCAACACCAGGTCTTGCGCCTGTGTGGCCACGCCCACCACGGCATACGGGCAGCGTTCGCGCTGCGCCATGGCGTCAAACAGCGGCAGCGCGTCGGCGGCCACGGCCAGCACATAGCGTTCCTGGCTTTCATTGCACCAGGCCTCGCGCGGGCTCAAGCCCGTTGCCTGCAACGGCACTTTGCGCAAGTCGAACCGCGCACCGCGGCCGGCGCCGTGCACCAGCTCGGGGAAGGCGTTGCTCAGGCCGCCCGCGCCCACATCGTGAATCGCCAGCACCGGGTTGGCATCGCCCAGGGCCCAGCAGCGGTTGATGACCTCTTGCGCGCGGCGCTGCATTTCCGGGTTGCCGCGCTGCACGGAATCGAAGTCCAGCGCCTGCGCGTTGCTGCCTGCCGCCAATGAACTGGCCGCGCCGCCGCCCAGGCCGATGCGCATGCCCGGGCCGCCAAGCTGAACCAGCAAGGTGCCGGCCGGGAACTCAAGCTTGTGCGTTTGGCCCGCGCTGATGGCGCCCAGGCCGCCGGCGATCATGATCGGCTTGTGATAGCCGCGCTGTACACCGGACACCGTCTGTTCGAAGACGCGAAAGTAGCCGCCCAGGTTGGGCCGGCCGAATTCGTTGTTGAAAGCCGCGCCGCCCAGCGGGCCTTCCAGCATGATTTGCAGCGCACTGGCCAGGTGCGCCGGCCGCGTGCCGGGCTCACGTTCCCAGGGCTCGTGGCTGCCGGGCAGGTGCAGGTTCGACACCGAAAAGCCGGTCAAGCCCGCCTTGGGCCGGGCGCCGCGGCCCACCGCGCCTTCGTCGCGAATCTCGCCGCCTGCGCCGGTGGCGGCGCCGGCGAACGGCGAGATTGCCGTGGGGTGGTTGTGCGTTTCCACCTTCATCAGCACATGCACCAGCTCTTGCCGCGCGGCATACAGCGGCGCATTCGTGTAGCCCTGCGGCAACCAACGTTCGACGTGACTGCCTTGCATGACCGAGGCGTTGTCGCTGTACGCCACCACCGTGCGCTGCGGCGACGCCGCCTCGGTGTGGCGGATCATGCCGAACATGGAATGCGGCTGCGCCACGCCGTCGATGGTGAATTGCGCGTTGAAGATCTTGTGCCGGCAATGCTCGCTGTTGGCCTGCGCGAACATCATCAGCTCCACGTCGCTGGGGTTGCGGCCGAGTTGCCTGAACGCGGCCACCAGATAGTCGATCTCATCATCGCTCAGCGCCAGGCCCAGCCCCTGGTTCGCGGCCAGCAGCGCACCGCGCCCGGCACCCAACACATCCACATGCTCCAGCGCCGGCGCGGCCTGGGCGGCGAACAGTGCGGCGGCGGCTTCGACATGGTGGGCCACGCTTTCGGTCATGCGGTCGTGCAGCAAAGCGGCGCAGGCACCGAGTTCCTGTTCAGACAGCGGTTTGGCCGCACCGAGCAAGGGTGCCTTCAACTGCAAACGGTATTCGGTGACGCGCTCCACCCGCAGCACGTCGGCGCCGCAGTTGCGCGCAATGTCGGTGGCCTTGCTCGACCAGGGCGACACCGTGCCCAGGCGCGGCATCACCACGATCAGCGTGCCCGCGTCGGCGCCGGCGAGGCGCGGTGCGTAGTCGAGCAGCGCGCCGAGCTTGTCGAGCGTGGCGCGGTCGGGCGCTTGCGCGCTGGCCACCCAGTGCGCGTGCTGTGCCCGCAAGCCGGTGATGCGTTCGCACAGCGAACGCAACGGCCCCAGCAGGGCCTGGGTGCGGAACTCGGAATGGGCGGTGCCGCCGGTGAAGCGGCTCAGATGGGGGGCGTTGGAAGGCATGCAGTCCCGGGGGGTTGGGCGGTGCGGGCCGGTTCGCCGGAAATCGTGATGAGGCGGCGATGACCCTGGTGTGCGGCCGATT
>JAYUPO010000107.1:0-1976 GCA_043760085.1 Burkholderiales bacterium | reverse complement strand
CTGGATGCGGCCATGTTGGCTCTCCTTCAAAGCATGGTTAAGAGGTGATCAGGCGCAGGCTGGCCAACACCAGCGCCATGACGGCAGGCCCGTCGGCGTGCAGCGCCACCTGGGCGTTGCAGGGCCGTTCGGCCGTGGGCTTGAAATCGCACACCGTCATGCCGCGGGTGAAGCGGCCCCGGGTTTCGATGTCCACCCGCGCCGGGCTGAATTCGAACAGATCGGGCGCTGCCAGCCAGGCCACCACCACCGGGTCGTACAGCGGCATCGGCACGCTGCCGTCGGCACTGCGGATGCGTTGGTAGGCACCCAGGTAGCCGGCCAGCAGTTGCGAGCGCGGGCCCGGCCACCGCTGCACTTGCTGCACATGTGAATCGTTAACCAGCACCTGGCGGCACAGGTTCAGGCCGAACATGCGCAAGGGCAGCCCGGCGTTGAAGACGACTTCGGCGGCCTCGGGGTCGGCGTGGATGTTGAACTCGGCCGCCGGCGTGTGGTTGCCGCGCTCGGTGCTGCCGCCCATGAGCACCAGCTCGGCGATGCGCGCTGCCGCGGCGCCGTCGCGCTGCAAGGCGGTGGCCAGATTGGTCAGCGGGCCGATGGCCAGCACGGTCACCGGCTGCGCGCTGGCGTGCAGCGCGGCCAGCAGCGCGGCCACGCCATCAAGACTGTCTGGCCCAGCCTGCGCCGCAGGCAGAGGCGGCCCGAGCGTGCGCATGCCCTGCGCGCCCAGCACGGCTTGCGCCGTTTCCAGCGGCGCGGCCAGGGGCTGCGCGCAGCCGGCGTGAATGGGCACGTCCAGACCAAAGTATTCGCGAACGCTCAGGGCATTGGCCAGGGTGCTGGCCAGCGGCGCGTTGCCGGCCACCACGCTCATGCCCAGCCAGCGCAGGCCGGGGTTGGCGGCGAGCATGAGCATGGTCATGGCGTCGTCGAAGCCGGGGTCGGCGTCGAGCCAGACCGGGCGCGTGGCAGCCGCTTGCACCGCGCTATTCACGCAGCGACACGGTCTTGAGCAGGGGCAGGAACTGGGCCCGGTCGCGCTCGATGAAGGCCACGAACGCCGCGCTCGGCCCGCCGCGCACTACGATGCCGCTTTCGGCCAGCTTGGCGGCCACGGCCTCGGTCTTCAAGACTTCGTCGACCGCCGCATTGAGCTGCGCCACGATGGCAGCCGGCGTGCCTGCCGGTGCATACAGCCCGGCCCAACTGACCATGTTGAAGCCGGCCAGCCCCGGTGTCTCGGCCACGCTGGGCACCTGCGGCAGCATCGGCAGGCGGGCATCGCCGGTGACCGCCAGCGCCTTCACCGCGCGCGACTGGATGTGCGGCGCGGCCGACGCGCTGATCAGCATGGCCAGCTCGATCTGCCCGCCGGCCACGTCGTTCGCAATCTGCGCCGCGCCGCGGTAGGGGATGTGCACGATGTGCACCTGCGCGCGCTGCTTGATCATTTCAGTGGCCAGGTGGGGAATGGTGCCAATGCCCGATGTGCCATAGCTCAGGCGTGCCGGCTGCTTGCGCGCCAGCGCCAGCAGCTCGCCCAGGTTGGCCGCCGGCACAGCCGGGTGCGCCACCAGCACCATGGGCGCGGTGTTCACCAGGGCCACGGGCACCAGGTCCTTCAGCACATTGAAGCGGTACGGGTTGGCGCTGGATTCCTGCCCCGGCGCGAAGGGCGAATCGCCGGCCATGAGGAAGGTGTAGCCATCGGGCGCGGCGGCCATCGCCTTTTGAAACCCCACCGCGCCGCCGCCGCCCGTGGCGTTCTCGACCAGCACCGTTTGCCCCAACCGCGTGCTCAGGCGCTGGGCCACCAGCCGGGTGGTGGTGTCCAGGCTGCCGCCGGCGCTGAACGGCACCAGGATGGTGATGTTGCGCGCCTGCGGCCAGGCCGGCTGGGCCTGGGCCTGTGGCAGCGCCGCAGCGCCCAGCAGCGTCAGCGAGATCAGTTGGCAAGCCAGGCGCATAAGGTG
>JAYUPO010000106.1:0-4789 GCA_043760085.1 Burkholderiales bacterium | reverse complement strand
TGGCAGGTGAGCAACATTCACGCCGGCACCGGCGTGGGCAATGTCATTCCCGGTGAATTGATGGTGGATTTCAACTTCCGCTTTTCAAGTGAAAGCACGGCAGCGGGTTTACGCGCGCGGGTTGAAGACCTGTTACGCCGCCATGGCCTCGAATTCAGCATCGTCTGGGTGCTGGGTGGTGAAACCTTCCTCACCCCACCGGGCAGCTTGAGTGAAGCGTTAACCCAGGCCATCCAGCAGCACACCGGCCTGACGCCTGAACTGTCCACCACCGGCGGCACGTCCGACGGCCGCTTCATCCGCCGCATCTGCACCCAGGTGGTGGAGTTCGGGCCCATCAACGCCAGCATCCATGCGGTGGATGAATACGTGCCGGTGGCCAGCATCGAGCCGTTGAAGAATATTTACCGCGGCATGCTGGAGCGCTTGTTGGGATGACACTCATCGAGCTGATCAAGCGCACATGCGCCCGCCTCGACCAGGCGGGCGTTTCGTTTGGGCACGGCACCAGCAACGCTTTCGATGAAGCCGTGTGGCTGGTGCTGTGGCGCCTGGGCCTGCCGCTGGATGACCTGGATGGCGTGGCGCAGCGCGCGCTGGCCGCGGCAGAAGTGGCCAGCATCACCGCCCTCATCGACGAACGCATTCGCAGCCGCAAGCCCGCGGCCTACCTCACCGGCGAGGCCTGGCTGCAAGGCGTGCCGTTCTTCATCGACGAGCGCAGCATCGTGCCGCGCTCGCTGATCGCCGAAGTGCTGGCCGAAGGCACGCTCGATGCGTGGCTGCCGCAAGGCCCGGCCCGCGTGTTGGACTTGTGCACGGGCAATGGCAGCCTGGCCGTGCTGGCCGCCCTGGCCTGGCCGCAGGCGCAGGTGCTGGCCACCGATTTGAGTGCCGATGCGCTGGCGGTGGCAGCACGCAATGTCGAACGCCACAAGCTAACGCAACGCATCACCTTGCAGCAAGGCGACGGCCTGGCCGCTGCGCCGGGGCGGTTCGACCTGATCCTGTGCAACCCGCCTTACGTCAACACTGAAGCCATGGCCGCCCTGCCCGCTGAATACCGCAGCGAGCCCGCGCTGGCGCTGGCCGGCGGCGCCGATGGCATGGACTTCATCCGGCCGTTGTTGCATAACGTTAGCAATCACCTTTCACCCGGTGGCGCCCTGGTGCTCGAAATCGGCCACGAGCAGGCCCACTTCGAAGCCGCCTTTCCCGCACTGTCGCCGCTGTGGCTGAGCACCAGCGCGGGCGATGCGCAGGTGCTGCTGCTGGACCAATTGGCCCTGGCTCAAGGTGCCTGAAACGCGGCCGATTGCCCGGCCGTGTGTTAAGGTAATACCTGTTGATACCAACGCTCCGCCATGACCGCTGCCAACGCCGCCGCCCCACGCCCCGTGGCCATCAAGATCGAGCCCGACATCAAAGAGCGGGTCAAGCGCCTGGCCGATGCCCGCCAGCGCAGCCCGCATTGGGTCATGCGCGAAGCCATCCGCCAATACGTTGAGCGCGAGGAGAAGCGCGAAGCATTTAGGCAGGTCACCATCGACGCCTGGAACGATTACCAGGCTACTGGCCTGCACATCACCGGCGAAGAAGCCGACGAGTGGTTGGCCAAGCTCGAAGCGGGGCAAGACGCCGAACCACCTGCCGTGCACACTTGAATGGCACGGCTGGTCTGGTCAGCCCGCGCACTGCGCGACGTGCAGCGCTTGCACCGATTCCTGGCCGGCAAGAACCCCGCCGCGGCCGTGCGTGCGATTCAAGCCATTCGCTCGGGCCTGAAAATCATTGCGCTGCAACCTGGCATAGGCCGGCCGATCGACGAGCTGGACTTGCCATACCGCGAATGGCTCATCTCGTTTGGCGACAGCGGCTATGTCGTGCGTTACCGCCTTGAAGACAACAACGTCACCCTATTGGCCGTTCGCCACCAACGCGAACTTGGCTTTTGAGTCCCTCCCCTGTCTCTCACTTACTGACTCGCTCACCTGAGCATTCACCTTGATCCAACTTCGCAACCTCACCCTGCGCCGCGGCGTCAAGGTCATTCTTGAACAGTGCAACCTCACCCTGCAACCGGGTGAAAAGGTCGGCCTGGTCGGGCGCAACGGCGCCGGCAAAACGTCGCTGTTTGGGCTGCTCACCGACCGGCTGCATGCCGACGCGGGCGATGTGGACGTGCCCGCGCGCTGGCGCATTGGCGAAGTGTCGCAGTCGATGCCCGAAACCAGCGACAGCGCCACCGACTTCGTGCTGCAAGGCGACCTGCCCCTGGTGGAAGCGCAAGCCGCGCTGCACGCCGCCGAAGCCGCTGACGACGGCCACGCCATGGCCGAAGCGCACATGCTGCTCGATGAAGCCGGCGCCTTCGACGCCCGCTCGCGCGCGCAGGCGCTGCTGCTGGGCCTGGGCTTCAAGAGCGCCGAACTCGACGCGCCGGTGAACAGCTTTTCAGGCGGCTGGCGCATGCGCTTGCAGTTGGCCCGCGCGCTGATGTGCCCGGCCGACTTGATGCTGCTCGACGAGCCCACCAACCACCTCGACCTCGACGCCCTGGTGTGGCTGGAAAACTGGCTGCAGCGCTACACCGGCATGCTGATCATCATCAGCCACGACCGTGAATTCCTCGACGCCATCACCCGCGTCACTGTGCACGTCGAAGAACGTCAACTGAATCGTTACGGCGGCAACTACACGGTGTTCGAAGAGATGCGCGCCGAGCGGCTGAGCCAGCAAGGTGCGGCCTTCGCCAAGCAGCAGGAAAAAATCGCCCACTTGCAGCGCTTCATCGACCGCTTCAAGGCCAAGGCGAGCAAGGCGCGCCAGGCGCAAAGCCGGGTCAAGGCACTGGAACGCATGGAACGCCTGGCTCCGGCGCTCACCGCCAGCGATTTCGAGTTCGAATTCCGCGAGCCGGCCAACCTGCCGAATCCGATGCTGGTGTTGTCGGATGTAGCCGTCGGTTATGGCAAAACCGTCATCGTGCGCAACGTCAACCGCACCGTGCTGGCCGGCCAGCGCATCGGCGTGCTCGGGGCTAACGGTCAAGGTAAGTCAACCCTCGTCAAGACGATCGCGCATGAGTTGAAGCTGATCAGCGGTGAAGTGACCGAAGGCAAGGGCCTGGCCATCGGCTACTTCGCGCAGCAGGAAATGGACTTGCTCAGCGCCGACGACACCCCGTTGCAACGCATGGTGCGTCTGGCGCGCGACGTGAGCCCCAATGCGCGTGAGCAAGAGTTGCGCGACTTCCTGGGCCGCTTCCGTTTCGTCGGCCCCATGGTCAACCAGACCGTTGGCACCTTGAGCGGCGGCGAACGCGCGCGCCTGGTGCTGGCCACCATCGTGTGGCAGCGACCCAACCTGCTGCTGCTCGACGAGCCGACCAACCACCTCGACCTGAACACCCGCGAGGCGCTGTCTCTAGCGCTGAATGAATTCGAAGGCACGGTGATGCTGGTCAGCCACGACCGCGCCTTGCTGCGCGAAGTGTGCGACGAGTTCTGGCTCGTCACGCGCGGTGGCGTCGAGCCATTCGACGGCGACCTGGATGACTACCAGAAGTGGTTGCTCGAACAATCGCGCGCCACGGCCAAGGCGGCGCAGGCGGCTGTTGCCACAGGAGCGCTGGCCACGGCGGCAGCACTGCCATCCATGCCCGCTTCTGCACACACCAAGGCGGCAGCCAACGCCGCCAAGCCGGCGCAGCCGCGCGGTGACCGCAAGGCACAAGGGCAGGCGCGCAGCAAGTTGGCCGATACGACCCGGCCCATGCGCAACGAAATCGCCCAAATCGACAAGCGCATGGAGGTGCTGGCTGCGCAGCGCGTGGCCGGTGAAGCCGCCCTGGCCGGTGGTGCCCTCAGCGGCGCCGAAATCGCCGAGCATGGCCGCCACCTGAACCATGTTGCGGCTGAAACGGCACGGCTTGAGGAGCGCTGGCTCGAACTGACTGCGCAACTGGACGAGTTGCAACGCACCTGAGCTGCCCCGTGTGCGCGCGCAGGTGAACAGCCCGGCTCGCCGCCGCACGTCACCAGTGCCCGCGCCGCTACGGGTCGAAGTGCGGTCGCGATGGCAACGCGCCTTAGTCGATGCCGGGGCGCCATTCGCGCATCTCGCACCCCCCCGCATCGGGTGGCCCTCATGCAGGGGGTTCTGCCAACGTTCTCACAGTCGGTTGAAGATCGGCTGGCTAGCATCGCCACGCACTGATAACTGACCTAACCGCTGCCTGCATCTTGCCGTGGGCACACGGACTCAGTCATCCGCTGGACAGCACTTCAACTCACAAGGGAA
The DNA here is from genome assembly GCA_043760085.1 of Burkholderiales bacterium. Lineage (GTDB taxonomy): Bacteria > Pseudomonadota > Gammaproteobacteria > Burkholderiales > Burkholderiaceae_C > Rubrivivax. The sequence goes on along the minus strand of JAYUPO010000106.1, from coordinate 487 downwards.
TCAAATGAGCGACATCACCGGAACTTCGGGCGCCGACAACCTCAATGGCGGTAGCGGCGCAGACACCATTAACGGTGGTGCCGGCAGCGACATGATTTCCGGGGGTTCAGGCACCGACACATTGAACGGCGGCAGCGGCAGCGACACGGTGAACGGTGGATCGGGCAATGACATCCTGATCTACAACCTGACCGAAAACCTAAACACCAATGCCACAGACGTCTACACCGGAGGCTCCGGCATTGACATCGTTCGCATCGAGCTGACTGGTGCGCAATGGAGTGCGTCGGCGGTGCAATACCAACTGGCGCGCTATGTCCAGCATTTGGCTGCCGTGAAGATGAACCCTCATGGGGAAGTGTCCAATGGCCTGGCCAGCGACTTCACCTTCAACTTTGGCGCCGCGACGCTGAAGGTGCAGATGACCGAGAGGCTCGAGGTCTACGTCGATGGCGCGAGCATCATCGACCTGAACAAGCCCTACATC
>JAYUPO010000105.1:0-13300 GCA_043760085.1 Burkholderiales bacterium | reverse complement strand
CCAGGCCGACCACGCTTTGCAGGTGGCCGGGCTCCAAGGTTGCACCCGGCGTGGCACCACCCAATTGAACGCCCAGCGCACCGGCGGCGGCGGCCAAGATAACACCTTCATGCGTGCGCGGCCACAGGCCGGCATCGCGCCGCCAACCGTTGATGGCTTCCTCGAAGTTGCCCACCACGGCAAAGCCGAACGCGGTCATGCGTGCGGGCATGGCGTCAATCCAGTCAAAGGCGGCCAGCGCCGCTTGCTGCACGCGTTCATGCGCCAGGGCATGGGCCACGTCCGCGTCGCGCGAGTGGTGGCGCGCCAGGTACCCGGCCATGCGGTACATCACTGCACCAGCCGGGCCCAGGCCCAGCGTGGACATCACCACGAACCAGAAGAACACGCCGAAGACGTGCCGGTGGGCTTCAAGCAGCGCCTGCTCCACGACATGGCGCAACACCTGCTCGCGTGGCAGCGCGCTGGCGTCCAACCGCTGCCAGCGCTGCAACAGGCTGCGCGCCTGCTCGTCATCGCCGCGCTCCAGCGCGTCGCGGATGTCGGTGAACCAGTGGCTGAACTGGCGAAAACCCAGCGTGAGGTACAGCACCGCCACATCAAAGGCCAGCGCCAGCAGCACGCTGGCCTGGCTCAGGCCGAAGTAGACCAGCCAGGTCAGCAAGGCCGGCGCCACCACCGCCATCGCCCAGACCACCCAGGCATGGTGGCCGCGCCCGGCATCGAAGTTGCGGCCAGTGAGCTCGGCCCAATCGGCCAAGGCATGGTGCACGAAGTTGTCGCGCGGCAGCGGCTTGGCCTGTTCGAGCAACAACGCCAGCAGGACAGCAAAGAAACTCATCGTGGCCGGATCATAGCCAGGCACCGCGGCTGAGCGTCTTAACTGCCCAGCACGTGGTACAGGTTGCGCAGCATGGCCGCTGTGGCACCCCAGATGAAGAACTCGCGCTCGACCCCGGCCGTGCCGCGGCCATGCCAGGGCATCGAGAGAAAGCGGCGGCGTTCGCCGGCGAACTCGACTTCATGGCGCCGGTGGTGCGCCGGCGTCATCAGATAGGCCAGCGGCACTTCGAAGGCCTCGGCCACCTCAAACGTATCCAGCCGCAGCTCGAAGCCGGGCTGCACCAGGCCGACCACCGGCGTGACGGCATAGCCCGTGACTGTGGTGTACAGCGGCAATTGGCCGATCACCTCGATGTGGCTGCGCGCCAGACCGACTTCTTCTTCGGCCTCGCGCAGCGCGGTGTGGATGTGGTCGCGGTCGCCCTCATCGGTGCGCCCGCCGGGGAAACTGATCTGCCCGGGGTGGTCGTACAAATGATCGGTGCGGCGCGTGAGCAGCACCGCCAGGCCATTCTCGCGCTCGACCAGCGCCACCAGCACCGCCGCGGCACGCAGGGTTTCGGGCCGGGCCCCGGAGTCACCGGGAATGGCCGCTGGCGGCAATGGCCGCCCCAGGCGTGCGCGCAAAGCTATGGCGCTCAACTGGGCCGGCACCAATGCCGCGAGATGGGCATCGGTGCCAGTGACCGGTATGGCCTCGGGGTGCTTGATGGGCGCCCGAGCCATGGCGACAGCGCGTGGTGGCGACAGGCTTGTAACCGTCCGCCCTTAGGCGAGCTTCTGACTGGCGTCGAAAGCTGGCTCGCGCTGCGCGCTGTGCGCCGCTTCGCGTCGCACTGACTTCGTCATGCCAGCTTCTCTTTGATGCGGGCCGACTTGCCGCTGCGCTGGCGCAGGTAGTACAGCTTGGCGCGGCGCACGGCACCGCGACGCTTGACTTCGATGCCGGATATGCTGGGGCTGTAGAGCTGGAAGGTGCGCTCCACACCTTCGCCGCTGGACACCTTGCGCACGATGAAACTGGAATTCAGGCCGCGGTTGCGCTTGGCAATGACCACGCCTTCATAGGCCTGCACCCGTTTGCGGGTACCTTCGACGACGTTGACGCTGACGATCACCGTGTCGCCGGGGGCGAAGGGCGGGATTGTCTTGTTCAGACGGGCAATTTCCTCTTGTTCGAGGGTGGCGATCAAATCCATGGGGGCTCCGGTGCGATCTTGCGCTGGGCTGGGGGTTGAGTACCTGCCCTGTGATGCGCCCTGTGCATAACTTGCATAACTTGCACGGGCGCGGGCGGGTGGTGGCTGGGCCACCGTTGTGCCAGGCAGAGGATCGAAAAGCCCATCATTCTAGCCCGAGCGACGCGAGGTACTGCTCATCTTGCGCGCTCAAACGGCCTGCGGCACGCGCCGCGTGGACCAAATCAGGCCGGCGCCGCGCCGTGGTTTCCAGCGCGCGTTCGCGCTGCCAGCGCGCAACCTGGCCGTGATGCCCCGACAGCAACACCGCCGGCACGCTGGCCCCGCCCCACTGCGCGGGCAACACCTCGGGGCGGCTGTAGTGGGGGCCTTCGAGCAAGCCCGCCGAAAAGCTGTCCTGCTGGTGCGAGGGCTCGTTCAACACTCCTGGCAGCAGGCGCGCCACCCCGTCCAGCAGCACCAGCGCGGGCAATTCACCGCCACTGAGCACGTAGTCGCCCAGGCTGAATTCATTGGTCACATGGCGGTCGATGACGCGCTGGTCAACACCTTCGTAGCGCCCGCACAGCAGCACCGCGCCGGGGCCCGCCGCCAGGGCCTGCAAGTGCGCCTGATTGAGCGGCTGCCCGGCGGGTGTGAAGTGCACCACCCGGGCGGCCGCCGGGTCGGCACGTTCAGCGCGCACCGCTTCAAGCGCGCGCTCCAGCGGCTCGGCCAGCATCACCATGCCCGGCCCGCCGCCGTAGGGGCGGTCGTCCACGCGGCGGTAGGTGTCGAGCGCGAAATCACGCCACTGCCACAGCTTGACCTGCATCGCGCCGGACTCATGTGCCCGGCGCGTGATGCCGTGTTCGAAATGCGGCGCGAAGAGTTCCGGGAACAGGGTGATGACGTCAAAGCGCATCGTGACCGCAGCCCTTCAATAGTCGGCAGCCCAGTCGACCACGATTCTGTTGCCCGCCAGATCGACCTCATCGACATAGGCGCCAACAAACGGAATCAGCATCGGCGCGGCAGGGCCTGGCGCGCCATCCGCAGCCCCCACGGCCGCCACCTGCAGCACGCAGTGCGCGCCGGTTTCGAGCAGACCGCTGACTTGACCCAAGGTCTGCCCCTGGCGGTCGAATACGGTCAGACCGATCAGGTCAACCCAATAGAACTCGTCGGCATCGGCAGTGGGGAAACTTGAGCGCGCGATGAAAATGCGCGCGCCCTTCAGCGCCTCTGCCCGGGTTCGATCGTCAACATCGTGCAGCGTGGCCACGATGCTGTCGCCTTGAGTGCGCACCGTGACGATGCGCAGCACCTGAGGTAGCGCAGGAGCGCGCACGCCGGCCGCAACGGGTGCAGCCGGTTGGATGAACCAGCGTTTGGAGGAGAACAGCGCTTGCGGGTCGGTCGAGAACGGCTTGACGCGAATGCCGCCCTTGATGCCCCAGGCGCCCAGCACCAGGCCCACTTCCACCGCGTCGGCCGGCCAGGCGGGCTCACCGCAGGGCAGGGCCAGGCCGGGGCCGGTGGCGCTCAAGCGGTGCTCAAGCGGCGATCACTCGGTGCTCAGGCCACCTTGGCCTGAGCTTGCTTGAGCAGGCGTTGCACGGTGGTCGAGCACTGCGCGCCGTTGCCGGCCCAGAAGCTGACGCGATCGAGCGCCACGCGCAGCGGCTCCTCGGCGCCGGCAGCCATGGGGTTGTAGAACCCCACGCGCTCGATGAAGCGGCCGTCGCGGCGGTTGCGCGAATCGGACACCACGATGTTGAAGAACGGGCGCTTCTTGGCGCCGCCACGGGCCAGACGAATGACAACCATGAACAACCTGCCTTTGAGTAGTCTTGCGTTGACCGCTGCCCCAGGAGACACCACAGGGCAGACAATCCGGGTTTGTTGAATCGGCCCTGTACGTACCCTTGTACGTACCCTTGTACGTACCCTTGTACATACCCTTGTACATACGCCCGGCTCTTGGGTCTGAGCAGGGCCGTCGCCGAAAACCAAGCATTATAAACGGCATGGCCTCGACCGCACCCAAATCAAAGACCACGGCCGCCTGGTTGGCCGTGCTGGGCGGCAGCCTCGGGCTGCACCGCTTCTACCTTCACGGCCGGCGCGATCTGCGCGGCTGGCTGTATTGGCCGCCCACGCTGCTGGGCCTGGCCGGTGTGCAGCGCATGAGCGCCTTCGGGCAAGACGACGGCTGGGCCTGGTTGCTGATACCACTGCTTGGCCTGAGCGTGTCTTTCGCCATGCTGGGCGCCATCGTGATCGGGCTGACGGCCGATGAGCGCTGGGCCGCCCGCCACCACCCCGCAGCGCCGGTGCAAGCCACCGGCTGGGGCCCCGTGTTGGCTGTGATAACCGCCTTGTTGATTGGCGCCACGGTGTTGATGGGCACCATCGCCTTTGCCGGGCAGCACTACTTCGAATGGCTGCTGGCGCGGCCTTAGAACAGCAGCAAGCCCAGGTAATAGAACACCCCGGCCACGAACGCCGAAGCCGGAATCGTGAATATCCACGCCCACACGATGTTGCTGGCTACGCCCCAGCGCACGGCCGACGCGCTGCGCACGGCGCCCACCCCCACGATGGCACCGGTGATGGTGTGCGTGGTGGACACCGGAATGCCCAACGCAGTGGCCAGGAACAGCGTCATGGCGCCGCCTGTTTCGGCACAGAAGCCGCCCACCGGCTTCAATTTGGTGATGCGCTGGCCCATGGTTTTGACGATGCGCCAGCCGCCGAACAAGGTGCCCAGCCCGATGGCCAGGTAGCAGCTCAGGATCACCCAGCTCGGCGGCAGCGCGTCACTGGCGGCGGTGTAGCCAGTGGCGATGAGCAGCATCCAGATGATGCCGATGGTCTTCTGCGCGTCATTGCCGCCGTGGCCGAGCGAATACAGCCCGGCTGACACAAGCTGCAGACGGCGAAACCAGTTGTCCACCAGCGACGGTGAACTGCGCCTGAACAACCAGGCCACCAGCACCATCATGATCGAGGCCAGCAAGAAGCCCAGCAGCGGCGACACGACGATGAAGACCACGGCCTTGACCAGCCCAGAGGCCAGCAGCTTGCCCGCGCCCGCCTTGGCCACCGTGGCGCCGACGATGCCGCCGATGAGCGCATGCGACGAGCTCGACGGAATGCCGTACCACCAGGTGATGACGTTCCAGGTGATGGCCCCGATGAGCGCGCCGAAGACCACGTACTGGTCTACCACCCCCGGCTCGACGATGCCCTTGCCCACGGTGGCGGCCACCTTGAGCTGGAAGAACAGGATCGCCACGACGTTGAAGAACGCCGCAAACAGCACGGCGTTCTGCGGCCGCAGCACGCCGGTGGACACCACCGTGGCAATGGAGTTCGCGGCGTCGTGAAAGCCGTTCATGAAGTCGAACATCAAGGCCAGCACGACCAGCATTGCGATGATCCAAAAGGCGGTGGAAGCAGTGGCCATCGGTTTCTCTCAAGCAAGTGTGGCGCTGCCACGTAGCTCGCCCCAGCGGGGGGGCTGACGCGACGCAGTGGGGTTTGGGCGCACTCAGGAGTTTTCGAGCACAACGCCCTCGATCAGGTTGGCCACGTCTTCGCAGCGGTCTGAGATGGCTTCGAGCTGCTCGTAGATCGCCTTGAGCTTGATCAACTCGCGCACATCCTGCTCTTCGCGGAACAGCTTGGACATGGCCGAGCGCATCACATGGTCGGCGTCGGATTCCAGGCGGTCGATCTCCTCGCAGGTCTTCAGGGCTGCTGCACTCACGTCGCTCTGGTTCAGCCTGGGCATCAGGCTCACGGCGTGCTGCACGCGCTCGCAGCACTTGACGCTGATCTCGCCCAGGCGAATCACCTCGTCGGTGAGCTTGCGCACGTCGTACAACGACAGCGTCTCGGTGGAGTCTTGCAGCAGGTCTGCAATGTCGTCCATGGCGTTGATGAGGCTGAGGATCTGCTCGCGCCCAATGGGCGTGATGAAGGTCTTGTGCAAGACGCGGTTCACTTCCGCGGTGATCTTGTCGGCGGCGTGCTCGGCGGCGTTCACCTCGGCGGCGTACTTGCCGCGCAAGACCAGGTCGTCGTAGTTGCGCAGCAGCAGCATGAAGGCCTGCGCGCCTTGCGCGATGAACGCTGCATGCTGGTTGAAGAGCTCGAAAAAATTGCCCTCGCGGGGCAGCAACTTGCCAAACAACATGGGCTTCTCCTCGTTCTGCGCGAAATTGTAGATGTCGCTTCAGGCCAGCTTGTGAATGCGCTGGTGTGCTAGGCGATGCAGGAACGGTGCGGCCGGGCCGAGGCCGGGCAGCACCAGGTTCGGCGCCAGCTCGAGCAACGGCACCAACACGAATGCGCGCTCGTGCAGCCGCGGGTGCGGCAGGGTCAGTGTGGGCGTGTCCAGCTCAAGCTCGTCGTAGAGCAGCAGATCCAGGTCCAAGGTGCGGGGCGCATTCGGGTACGGGCGCAGCCGGCCGTGGCGCTGCTCGATGGCCTGCAATTGCCGCAACAACTGCAACGGCGTCGAGGTGATCTCGATGGCCGCCACCGCATTGATGAAGTCGGCCCCAGTCGCCAGCACCGGGGCGCTGCGGTATAGCGCAGACGCGGCGCGCAAATGCGCGCCCGTCAGTTGGCCCAGATCAAGCAGCGCCTGCCGCAGCGTGCCGGCCGCATCACCCAGGTTGGCGCCCAGGCCGACGTAAGCCAGCGCCATGCTCGCTCAAGCCGGTGTGCCGGGCGCGCCGTCGTCACCAACAGCGCCGGGCTTGCGGCGGCGCCGGCGGCGTTTGCGCGCAGGCGCTGCGCCGTCACCAAATTCACCGAATTCACCAGGCTCAGGGGCCTCAGCGGCGTCACCGGGTTGGCGGCGCGGCGCCGGCGCTGCCGCCGCCACACCCTCGGTGGGTGCGCTGGGCACGGCTGCCTTCACCACGCGGCGCGGCGCGCGCGTTTCACGCACCGCCAACACCAGGGCCTCGCGCTCTTCATCGCTGCCCAGCGAGAAGTCTTCCCACCACTCGGCCAGTTCGGCCGGCGCTTCACCCGCATCGGCACGCAGGCGCAGAAAGTCGAACGCGGCGCGAAAGCGCGGCTGGTCCACCAGCGAGTACGGTCCGTTGCCGCTGCGCCGCTCGAAGCGCGGCTGCATCATCCAGGTCTCGCGCATGTCACCCGCCAGCTTGCCGCGGCCGGAGATGTCGCCGATGCGCGCTTCAAACACGGCGTCGATGGCCTGCTGCAGCGCCGGCACGGTGGCTTCGCCGGCGGCGCACAGCGCCTGCCAGCGCAGCTTGGCTTCGTGCCATAACAGGCAGGCCAACAGGAAGCTCGGCGCCACCGGCTTGCCTTCGCCGACGCGGCGGTCGGTGTCGGCGAGCGCGAGTTCGATGAACTTCATGTGCGCGCTGGTGTTGGCGCCAACGCCGCCGCTGGGCGCCAGGGCGGCGTCGAGGATGGGGAAGATGCCGTGGTCAAGTTTGAGCGCCTTGAGCTGCTCAATGCTGCGCAGGCTGTGGCCGGTTTGCAGCAGCTTGATCATCTCGTCGAACAAGCGCGAGGCCGGCACGTTGGGCAGGGCCTTGGCGGCCACCGCGATCGCCGCCTTGGTCTTGGGCTCGATGGTGAAGCCCAGCTTGGCCGCAAAGCGCGCCACGCGGATGATGCGCACCGGGTCTTCGCGGTAGCGCGTCTCGGGGTCGCCAATCATGCGCAGCACGCGGGCGCGCGCATCCTTCACGCCGTGGTGGTAGTCCACCAGGCGCTCATCGGTGGGGTCGTAGTACATGGCGTTGATGGTGAAGTCGCGCCGCGCCGCGTCTTCGACCTGCGGCCCCCAGACGTTGTCGCGCAGCACGCGGCCGCTGGCGTCAACCACATGACTCTTGCCGCTGAGCTCGCCCTTCGATGTCTTCTCGTTGCCGGCCACCTGGTCGGCCGTGGCGGCATCGAGCAAGGCGCGGAAAGTGGAGACTTCAATCACCTCGTGCTCGCGCCCGCGGCCGAACACCACGTGCACGATGCGAAAGCGCCGGCCGATGATGAAGGCGCGGCGGAACAACGCCTTCACCTGCTCAGGTGTAGCGTTAGTCGCCACGTCAAAGTCTTTCGGCCGCCAGCCCACCAGCAGGTCGCGCACCGCGCCGCCCACGATGTAGGCCTCGTGCCCTGCCTCTTTGAGCGTGCGCACCACGCGCACCGCGTTGTCGTCGAGCAGCTTGGGGTCGATGCCGTGTTCGGCGGCCGTCAGCTCCATGCGCTTGCCCAGCGGCGGCGGCACGGTGGCTTCGGATTTGCCGAACAACCGGTTGATGAATTTCTTGATCATTCGAAGAGTTTCACGATGGGCCAGCCGCGCTCGTGCGCGATGCGCGCCAGCTCGGGCCCGGGGTTGGTGGCCACCGCGTGCGTGGCCCATTCGAGCAGGGCCAGGTCGTTGGTGGAATCGCTGTAGAAGGTGATGCGTTCGAAATCGTCGCTCGCTTGCCCACGCGCGGCCAGCCATTGCTGCACACGTTGCACCTTGCCGTGGCGGAATGCAGGCACGCCGTGGATGGCACCAGTGGCCTGGCCGCGATCGTTGCGCGCCAATTCGGTGGCGATCAAGCTGGGCACGCCCAATGCCGCGGCGATGGGCGCGGTGATGAAATCGTTGGTCGCCGTGACCACCACCAACTCGTCACCTGCTTGGGCATGTTCGCGCACCAGCGCGAACGCGCTGTCACGCAAGGCCGGGCGCACCACCTCGGCCATGAAGCGTTGCGAGGCCCGCGCCAGTTCATGCGCCGGGCGCTCGCGCCAGGGTTGGGTGGCGAATTCGATGTAGGCATGGATGTCCAGTTGCCCAGCCTGGTATTGCTCGAAGAACTGCTGGTTGCGTTGGGCATAGCCCTGCGCATCGGCCCAACCCAGGCTGACCATGAATTCGCCGAAGGCATGGTCGGAGTCGATCGGCAGCAACGTGCCGTCCAGGTCGAACAGGGTCAGCCTCAAGGCGCCACCTCGTCGTGCAGCCCATGACTGTGGGCGGCTTCGCGCAGCATCTGCTTGAGCAGCGGCACCGTGACCACGCGCTTCTCGGCCAGGGCATAACTGTCGAGCCGGTCAAGCAGCGCCATCAGGTGCGACAGATTGCGCTCGAAGCGTGTGAGCAGATAACTCATGACTTCATCGGAAAGGAAGACACCGCGCCGATCCGCCTCGCGGCGCAGGGCGGCGCGGGTTTCATGCTCCAGCGGCGGGTGCAGCGCGAAGACATGGCCCCAGCCCAGCCGCGTGCGCAAATCATCACGCAGTGGCATGTCCACCGGCGGCCAGGCACCGGCCGCAGCCCATTGCGCGCCTTGCGCCGCGGCCAGCTCGAACAGGGCGAACGCGCGCTGCTGGCCTTCGGCGTCGAGCTGTTCGCAGTCATCCACCACCACAAGCCGTGCGTCTTCCGGCAGCACCCAGGGCAGCGGCGCGGCGGCATCAAACCAGGCGCAGCGCAAACCTTCGTGCACCCAGCGCAGCGCCAAGGCGCGCAGCAGGTGGGTCTTGCCGCTGCCGCGCGGGCCCCACAAGTAAACCGGTGCGGACAAAGTGCGCAGGTGGTTCAGATGCGCCAAGGCTGCATCGTTGACCTGCGCCAGGTAGTTGTCAAAGCTCGGCGCGGGCGGCAGGGCAATGGGCAGGGGCAGTTGTTTCATCAACCGATGTGTCAGCAGACCCTACTGCCCGAACAGCGAACTGCCGCGGTACCAGGCCACGGCGCGGCGCACCGCCACCACGGCCACGGCGCTGGCCGGCAGTGCCACCAGCACGCCCACGAAGCCCAGCAGGTGGCCGAAGGCGAGCAGCGCGAAGATCACCGCCAAAGGCGACAAGCCGATGCGCTCGCCCACCATGCGCGGCGTGAGAAACAAGCCCTCGCCCAACTGGCCGGCGCCATAGATGAGCGCCACCATGCCCAGCGCATACGGCAGCGGAAACTGCAACAACGCGGCGGTGAGCGCCAGCAGCAAGCCCAGGCCAATGCCGAGGTAGGGCACGAAGATGGCCAGGCCGGTGAACACCCCCACGGGCAGGGCCAGGTCCAGGCCGGCCAGGGTCAAAGCCACGCTGTAGTACACGGCCAGCACCAGCATCACGGCGAGTTGCCCGCGCAGGTATTGGCCGAGCACAGCGTCGCACTCATCCAGAAAACCGTTCACCCGAGCGCGCATGCGCGGCGGCACCAGGCCTTGCACATGCGCCACCACGCGCGGCCAGTCGAGCAGCAGGAAGACCAACACCACCGGCACCAGCACCAGGTTGCCCACGATGGCCAGCACGAAGCTGCCGCCAATGCGGGCTGAGGCCAGCACCGTGCCGAACCAGTCTTCGAGGTTGGCATTGAGGTATTTGAGGACGAAGGCCTTGATGCTTTCCACGTCGAGCGAGGCTTTGATGCCGAACTGCGCCAGCCACGGCACCAGGCTGGCGTTCAGCCGTTCGGCCAGCAGCGGAATCTGCTCCTTGAGCAACGGAATTTCCTTCGACAGGATGGGCACGATCCGCAACAGCAGGCCCAGCAGCGCCGTGGCCGTGAGCAACACCACCAGCACCACCGCCAGCGCGCGCGGCACGCGCCGGCGTACCAACAGTTCCACCGCCGGCTGCAAGGCATAGGCCAGCACCGCGCCCACGATGAAGGGCGTGAGCACCGGCGCGAGCAGCCACAGCACGGTGCCCACCAGGGCCACCACGGCAGCCCAGCCCAGGGCGTGGCGCTGCTCGGCGTTCAAGGGCATGGCCGCCGGGGTGGCAGTTGCCACACGCTCTGCCTCAAGTTCCGCTTCAGTTCCATGTTTGGCCACCCAGGCCGCGCAGTTCAAGCAGGCGAGCGCGCAGCGCGGCGGCGTCTTCGGCGTCGGGCCGTTCGTCGAGGTAGCACTGCAGGTCTTCGGCGGCCAGGTCGGTGGCACCGACTTCGGCGTGGGTCAGGCCGCGGTCACGCCGCTCTTCCCAGGCATGGGGCAGCAGCACCACCAGGCGGTCGAGCACGCGCAGCAGGCGTGGCCAGTCTTCGGCACCACGGTGGATTTCCTTCAGGTTGCGCAGCAGCCGCGCCACCACGTCGCGCGATGGGGCCGACTGCAGGAACAGGCCCAGCGGCACTTCGAAATCACCCACCAGGCCGCGCTGGCGGCGGTAGGGCGCCAGGCGTTCGTCGAGGTCGTCGCGCGACAGCGAGTGGCCGTTCAGCGGATCGATGATGACTTCGCCGCGGCTCATCTTCAGCTTGACCAGGAAGTGCCCCGGGAACGACACGCCACGGGCGGTGAGGCCGATCTGTGTGGCCAGCTCGAGGTACACCATGGCCAGCGTGATGGGAATGCCGCGGCGCGTGTGCAGCACGTCATTGAGATAGCTGTTGCGCGGGTCGTAGTAATCGTTCACGTTGCCCGCAAAGCCCAACTCCTGGAAGAAGAAACGGTTCAGGAAACGCAGCTTGAACAGCGGTGCGGCGTCGTCGGGGATGCGCCGGCGCAACCGGGCACCCAGGGCATCGATTTCATCGAGCACGCCTTGGGCGTCAAGCTTGGGGTATTCGTCCTGCGCCACTGAAACGGCCGCTTCCAGCAGCGAAAAGCTGGCGTCATCGGCCACCAGCGTGGCGAAGTAGTCCAGCGGCGTGGGCACCTCGAAACGCAGGCCGCTCAACGTGGGCTCACCAGGCAAGAGATCATGCAAGCAAGTTTACGCGCCGGGCCGCAGCAGCCGCCTGAGCTTCAACCCGCTGGCCGCCAGCATGCCAAAGTACAGCAGCGCCACCCCGCCCAGCACGGCGCCCAACAGCCCGGCGCGGCGCCAGGGTTGCGCGGCCAGGGCGATCCAGTCCAGCGCCTGGGCTGCCCACCACAGCACGCCGCCCAGGGCCAGGCAAGCCAGCGCCACGCGCAGGCCAAACAACCACCAACCCGGCGCCGGCCGATACACGCCCAGGCGCACCAGGCCCCACAGCAGCCAACCCGCATTGAGCAAGGCACCCAGGCCGATGGACAGCGCCAACGCCGCAAAGCCCAGTTGCGGCACCAGCAGCAGGTTCATGAACTGGGTGAAGACCAGCACCACCAGCGCGATGCGCACCGGCGTCTTCACGTCCTGCCGCGCGAAGTAGCCGGGCGCCAGCACCTTCACGCCAATGATGCCCAGCAGCCCCACACCCCAGCCGGCCACGGCCTGCACGGTGTTGGCCACATCGATGGCCTCGAAGCGGCCGTAGTGGAACAGCACCGCCACCATGGGCGAGGCGAAGACCAACAGCGCCACCGCGCACGGTGCGGCCAGCAGCAGCGCCATGCGCAAGCCCCAGTCGAGCATGGCCGAATAGCCGGCTGCGTCTTGGCGTGCCTGGGCTGCGGCCAGTTGCGGCGTCAACACCACGCCAAGGGCCACGCCAAGCAAGGCCACGGGAAACTCCATCAGGCGGTCGGCATAGGTCAGCCACGACACCGCGCCCACCGCCACGCGCGAGGCGATCTGTGTGTTGATGAGCATCGAGATCTGCGCCACCGACACGCCCAGCAGGGCCGGCGCCATGTTGCGCAGCACGGCACGCACGCCCGGGTGATGCCAGGCCGCGCGCACGCCGGCCGGTGCCAGCGCCAGGCGCGGCAGCACGCCCACGCGGTGCAACGCGGGCACCTGCACAGCCAGCTGCAGCAGGCCACCGGCCATCACGCCCACGGCCAAGGCATAAATGGGCTCCCAGCCCTGACGCTCGAACCAGGGCGCCAACCACAGCGCCGCGGCAATCCAGGCCAGGTTCAGCAACACGGGCGTGGCCGCCGGCACGGCGAATTGCCGCCAGGTATTGAGGATGCCCGCGGCAAGTGCCACCAGCGACATGCAGGCGATGTAGGGGAACATGATGCGGGTCATGAACACGGCGTGGTCAAACGCCACCAGGCCGGAGGCCATGGCCCACACGATCACCGGTGCGGCCACCACGCCCAGTGCCACCACGCCGAGCAGGGCCCAGCACAGCACGCTGGCCACGGCGTCGACCAGGCGGTGCGTGGCCTCATCGCCCTCGGCGGCGCGGGTGGCCGCAAGGATCGGCACGAAGGCCTGCGCAAATGCACCTTCGGCAAACAGCCGGCGCAGCAAGTTCGGGATGCGAAAGGCCACGTTGAAGGCGTCGGTCAAGGCATTGGCGCCAAAGCTGGCCGCCATCAATTGGTCGCGCACCAAACCCGTCACGCGCGAAACCAGCGTGAACAGCGACACCGTCGAGGCGGCCTTGAACAGAT
>JAYUPO010000104.1:0-4812 GCA_043760085.1 Burkholderiales bacterium | reverse complement strand
TTCCGCGACCGTGGCCAAGACGCGCTGATCATTTATGACGACCTGAGCAAGCAGGCCGTGGCCTACCGGCAAGTCTCGCTGCTGCTGCGCCGCCCGCCCGGCCGCGAAGCCTACCCCGGCGACGTGTTCTACCTGCACAGCCGCCTGCTCGAACGCGCTGCGCGCGTGAACGCCGACTACGTTGAGAAGTTCACCAAGGGCGAGGTCAAGGGCAAGACCGGTTCGCTGACCGCGCTGCCGATCATCGAAACGCAGGCCGGCGACGTCTCGGCCTTCGTGCCCACCAACGTGATCTCCATCACCGACGGCCAGATTTTCCTGGAAACCGCGCTGTTCAACGCCGGCATCCGCCCCGCCATCAACGCCGGCATTTCGGTCTCGCGCGTCGGCAGCGCCGCGCAAACCAAGCTGATCAAGGGCCTGTCGGGCGGCATCCGCACTGACCTGGCGCAGTACCGCGAACTCGCCGCCTTCGCGCAGTTCGCGTCAGACCTTGATGAAGCCACGCGCAAGCAGCTCGACCGCGGTGCCCGCGTGACTGAACTGCTCAAGCAGGCGCAGTATTCGCCGCTGCCGATCAGCCTGATGGGCGCCACGCTGTTCGCGGTGAGCAAGGGCTTCATGGACGATGTGGAAGTGAAGAAGATCCTGGCCTTCGAACATGGCCTGCACCAGCACCTGAAGACCAGCCACGCCGCGCTGCTGGCCAAGATGGAAAACGACAAGGCGCTGGACAAGGGCGCCGAGGAAGAGTTGACCAAGGCCACCGCCGCGTTCAAGAAATCCTTCGCCTGACATGACCGCCCCCGGCGTCCTTCGATCCTCAGGAGTGGCCTCATGGCAGTAGGCAAAGAGATACGCGGCAAGATCAAGAGCTTCGAGAACACGAAGAAGATCACCAAGGCCATGGAAATGGTCTCGGCCGCGAAGATGCGCAAGGCGCAGGAGCGCATGCGTGCGGCCCGGCCTTATGCCGACAAGATCCGCAACATCACGGCCAACCTGGCTGGGGCCAACCCCGAGTACCACTCGCCCTACATGCGCAAGGTGGCCAAGGCGGGTGATGCCGCGCCGGCCAAGGCCAGCGGCTTCATCGTCGTCACCACCGATAAAGGCCTGTGCGGCGGCTTGAACACCAACGTGCTGCGCATCGTCACCAGCAAGATGCGCGAAGTGCAAGCCTCAGGCTCCAGCGTGCAGGCGGTGGCCCTGGGCAACAAGGGCTTTGGTTTCCTCAACCGCATCGGCGCGAAAGTGCTGAGCCACGCCACGCAGTTGGGCGACAAGCCGCACCTTGAAAAGCTGATCGGCCCGGTGAAGGTGATGCTCGACGCCTTCATTGCCGGCAAGGTCGATGCGGTGTACCTGTGCTACACCAAGTTCATCAACACGATGACGCAGGAGCCGATGGTCGAACAGTTGCTGCCGCTGAGCGCAGATCGCATGCAGCAAACCGCAGCCGAGAAAGCGCAGTACAGCTGGGACTACATCTACGAGCCCGACGCCGCCACGGTGATCGACGAGCTCTTCACCCGCTACATCGAGGCGCTGGTGTTCCAGGCCGTGGCCGAGAACATGGCGTCGGAGCAGTCGGCGCGCATGGTGGCCATGAAGGCCGCCACCGACAACGCCGGCAACCTGATCGCCGAGCTGAAGCTGGTCTACAACAAGACGCGGCAGGCTGCGATCACCAAAGAGCTTTCAGAAATTGTGGGCGGCGCGGCCGCTATTTCAGGCTGATCAAGCGGCTGATTGATAACGTTAATCGCCGCCGCCACCCCAGAACACCGATTGAAGGACCAAGACATGACAACCCCCCAGACCCAGGGCAAGATCGTTCAGTGCATCGGCGCCGTGGTCGACGTCGAATTCCCGCGCGACAAGATGCCGCGCATCTATGACGCGCTCAAGCTCGAAGGCAGCGCGCTCACGCTCGAAGTGCAGCAGCAGTTGGGCGACGGCATCGTGCGCACCATTGCGCTGGGCTCCAGCGACGGCCTGCGTCGCGGCCTGATGGTCAGCAACACCGGCGCGGCCATCACCGTGCCGGTGGGCAAGGCCACGCTGGGCCGCATCATGGACGTGCTGGGCAACCCGATCGACGAGCGTGGCCCGGTCGACCAGACCCTCACCGCCAGCATCCACCGCAAGGCGCCCACGTACGACGAATTGAGCCCGTCGCAAGAGCTGCTCGAAACCGGCATCAAGGTGATCGACCTGATCTGCCCGTTTTCCAAGGGCGGCAAGGTCGGCCTGTTCGGCGGCGCCGGCGTGGGCAAGACGGTGAACATGATGGAGCTCATCAACAACATCGCCAAGGCGCACAGCGGCCTGAGCGTGTTTGCCGGCGTGGGCGAGCGCACGCGCGAGGGCAACGATTTCTATCACGAGATGGCCGACTCGAAGGTGGTCGATCTCGACGACCTGCCGGCGTCGAAAGTGAGCATGGTCTATGGCCAGATGAACGAGCCGCCGGGCAATCGTCTGCGCGTCGCGCTGACCGGGTTAACGATTGCCGAAAGCTTCCGCGACGAAGGCCGCGACGTGCTGTTCTTTGTGGACAACATCTACCGTTTCACCCTGGCCGGCACGGAAGTCTCGGCGCTGCTGGGCCGCATGCCTTCCGCCGTGGGCTACCAGCCCACGCTGGCCGAGGAAATGGGCCGCCTGCAAGAGCGCATCACCTCGACCAAGGTGGGTTCGATCACCTCCATCCAGGCCGTTTATGTGCCGGCCGATGACCTGACCGACCCCAGCCCTGCCACCACCTTCGCGCACCTCGATGCCACCGTGGTGCTGAGCCGCGACATCGCCTCGCTGGGCATCTACCCGGCCGTGGACCCGCTCGATTCGAACAGCCGCCAGGTCGACCCGAACGTGGTGGGTGAAGAGCACTACAACACCACGCGCGCCGTGCAGGCCACACTGCAGCGCTACAAGGAACTGCGCGACATCATCGCCATTCTTGGCATGGACGAATTGAGCCCCGAAGACAAGCAGGCCGTGGCCCGCGCGCGCAAGATGCAGCGCTTCCTGAGCCAGCCGTTCCACGTGGCCGAGGTGTTCACGGGCACGCCGGGCAAATACGTGCCGCTGAAAGAAACCATCCGCGGCTTCAAGATGATCGCCAACGGCGAATGCGACCACCTGCCCGAGCAGGCGTTCTACATGGTCGGCGGGATCGACGAGGCCTTTGAAAAGGCCAAGAAGATCCAGTAAGCGGCGCATTCGGGCCTGATGCATCGTTGCTGTGCTCAGCGGGCGTCTGGCCCGCTTCCGCGCAGCGCCTGGCCTCAGACCCGACTGCTGGCTTTCTGAACCTTCTTGCTGCTGCGGATATTTGAGGAATACACGAAATGGCCACCCTTCAAGTCGATGTCGTCTCCGCCGAAGAAAGCATCTTCTCCGGCGAAGCCAAGTTCGTGGCGCTGCCCGGTGAAAGCGGCGAACTCGGCATCCTGCCGCGGCACACGCCGCTCATCACCCGCATCAAGCCCGGCGCGGTGCGCATCGAGCGGGCTGACACTGGCGAGGTCGAGTTCGTTTTCGTCGCCGGTGGCATTCTGGAAATCCAGCCGGGCAAGGTCACCGTGCTGGCCGACACCGCCATCCGTGGCCACGACCTTGACGAAGCCAAGGCCGTGGAAGCCAAGGCGCGCGCTGAAGAGGCGATGAAGAACGCCAAGAGCGACATCGACTTCGCCCTGGCGCAAAGCGAATTCGCCACCATGGCCGCGCAGATTGCGGCCATCACCAAGCTGCGCAAGAAGTAGGCGCGGCAGACCCGGCTGCATGGGTCAGTGGCGCGCGCACCGCAGCGCGCACGCTCGATAGAATTTCCCGCTTTCACTTCCAGTGCAGCCGCCAGGAGGGCCGCCATGGCCACCGATTCCGTCATGCCCAGCAGCGCGGGCCAAGCTGTGAACACCGATGCGCTGGAGCGCGAGCTGGCCGAGCTGCTGGTGACCAGCCTCAACCTCGAAGTGGCCGCGCAAGATGTCGACCCCACGGCGCAGTTGTATGGCGACGGCCTGGGGCTGGATTCGATCGACATCCTGGAGCTGGCGCTCGAAGTGTCACAGCGCTACGGCTTCCAGTTGCGTGCCGACGACGAGAACAACCACCAGGTCTTTCACAACCTGCGCACCCTGGCCGCGCACGTGGCGCAGCAGCGCACAAGGTAGCCGCGTCCATGTCGTGGCGGCGCGCGCTCGGCGTCGGGCTGGCGGTAGCGGTCTACGCGGTCTTGTCGCACTGGTTGATCACGGTGGACCCGTCGCAGCCCTGGCTCATTGCGGCACCCATGCTGCCGTTTTTCTTCGTCACCCTGCTGCTGGCCTGGCGGCGCCACAACGCTGGCCTGGCGTGGTTCAGCGCGCTGGCCCTGGCCTTGTTCATCGGTGTGGCCTGGTGGGGCCGCGCCGCCGACGTGGGCCGTTTGTTTCTGGCCCAGCATGCGGGCGTGCACCTGCTGCTGGGCTTCAGCTTTGGCGTCACGCTGCGCCGCGGCGCCACGCCGCTGATCACGCTGATGGCACGCGCCGTGCACCCGGCTGTGCCGCCGGCCATGGCGCAGTACACGCGCCGGCTCACGGGCGTGTGGGCGCTGTACTTCGTGGTCATGGCTGGCCTGTCTTTGGCGCTGTATGCCTGGGCGCCCTGGCCCTGGTGGTCGTTCTTTGCCAACGTCTTCACACCGCTGAGCGCGGCGGTGTTCTTCGGGTTGGAGTTCGTGCTGCGCTATCGCCTGCACCCCGAATTCGAGCGCATGTCGTGGCAGCATGGTGTGCAGGCCTACCAGCGCATCATGGC
>JAYUPO010000103.1:0-4817 GCA_043760085.1 Burkholderiales bacterium | reverse complement strand
TCGTGCGCGGCAACACGGTGTACTGGATGTGTGCCAACTGGCTGGCCAGCGTGATCTGGGGCGCGCGCGTCATTTGCGGCGTGCACCACCGCGTGCAGGGCATGCAGCACCTGCCCACGGCCGAACAGGGCATGGACGCGGTGCTGCTGGCGTCCAAGCACCAGTCCACCTGGGAAACCTTTGCCTACCCGGCGCTGATGTCGCACCCGCTGGCCTATGTGTTCAAGCGCGAGCTGCTGCTGATCCCGTTCTTTGGCTGGGCCATGGCGCGCATGGACATGATCCACATCGACCGCAGCAAACGCGCCGAAGCCTGGAGCCGCGTCGCCTCGCAAGGCCAGCGCATCATGGGCAACGGGGGCTGGGTGATCATGTTCCCCGAAGGCACACGCATACCGCGGGGCAAGAAGGGCAGCTACAAAAGCGGCGCCGCGCGGCTGGCCATTGCCACCGGCAAGCCCATCGTGCCCATTGCCGTGACCTCAGCGCGCTGCTGGCCGCGCAAGAGCTTCCTGCTGCGCCCGGGCATGATCGACATTTCCATCGGCCAACCGATCCCGTCACAAGGGCGGCAACCCGACGAGCTGATGCGCGAAGTGGAAACCTGGATCGAAGCCGAAATGCACCGGCTCGACCCACAGGCGTACCCGGCCGATGCGGCTGATGCGGCTGATGCGGCCAGCGGCCGCTGACGCATCCAGCCCATGTCGCACCGCCTGCCCACTGCCGCGCCCAGCCCCGCGCAGGGCTCCCTGTTCGACGGTTGGGGTGATGAGTCACCCGCCGTCGCCGCCCCCGCGTCAGCCGCAATTCCCGCAGCCCCTTTGCGGGCTGCACCGCTGCCCGCTGCGGCCGCCGTCGCCCGCGTTGGCCCCGGCCTGCACCTGGCCGGCCAATGGGTGGCCTACGAGCTGCGCCGCAGCCGCCGGCGCAGCATTGGCTTCATGGTCGGGCCCGAAGGCCTGAGCGTGAACGCACCGCGCTGGGTCAGCCTGGGTGAGATTGAAGGCGTCTTGCAGGCCAAGGCCGGCTGGATTCAGCGCAAGCTCATGGAACAGCGCGAGCGCGCGCGCCGCGTGCACGCCGCGCGCGTGGACTGGCGCGACGGCGTGGGCATTCCCTTCCTGGGCGAAACCGTGATCGTGGTGCTCGACCCACGGGTCACTGGCGCCCAGCTCAACACCGGCGCCCAGGCCTTGCCCGGCGTGCCGCATCTCACACTGCACCTGGGCTTGCCGCAGGCGGCGGCGCCAGAGCAGATCCGCGACGCCGTGCAAAGCTGGCTGCAACGCCAGGCGCGGCGTGTTTTTGAAGAACGCTGCGCGCTGTACGCGCCGCGCCTGGGCGTGCACATGAAGCGCCTGAGCCTGAGCTCGGCGGCCACACGCTGGGGCAGCGCCAACGCCGACGGCTCGATCCGCCTGAACTGGCGGTTAGTGCATTTCCGCTTGCCCACCATCGACTATGTGGTGGCGCATGAACTGGCGCATCTGAAGGAGATGAACCACAGCCCGGCGTTCTGGGGCGTGGTGCGCTCGCTGGTGCCCGAGTACGAGGCCGCGCGCAGCCATTTGCGCGACGCGGTGCTGCCGGTTCTGGATTGAGTTTTGTCGAGCCGTCTCCCCGCGAATGAGGGGTGTGGAATCATCATCCCAAAGAGGGATGTGCAATGTTGCGTCCCCATGCACACTGCCGAGCAACGCTGTCAACAGCCGCTCGCGCGGACACGCCGGCCGAACAGGGACTGCACAAGGCGCCGCCAGAGCGCCTGCCTGCGGGGCAGGGCAGCGCAGCGCAAGCTGGCCCTGGCCCTGGCCCTGGCCTGGCGGGCGCAGCGAACATGCCGGCCGCCGCGCCGCGAATTCACTGCCCCAACCCGAGCCGCTGGTGTTGAACGGCTCCCGTATGCTTGCCATCCCTCGGCATCACGGGAACGACCATGAACCTGCCCGGCCTGGACTTCCAACTCGGCGAAGACATCAACGCCCTGCGCGACGCGGTGCGCGCCTTTTGCGATGAAGAAATCGCGCCGCGTGCCGCGCAGATCGACAAGAGCGACCAATTCCCCATGGACCTGTGGCGCAAGCTCGGCGCCCTGGGCGTGCTGGGCATCACCGTGCCCGAGGCACAGGGCGGCGCCGGCATGGGCTACCTGGCACACATGGTGGCACTGGAAGAGATCAGCCGCGCCTCGGCCAGCGTGGGCCTGAGTTATGGCGCGCACAGCAACCTGTGCGTGAACCAGATCCGGCGCAACGGCAGCGCGGTGCAGCAGGCGAAATACCTGCCCAAGCTGATCAGCGGCGAACATGTGGGGGCGCTGGCCATGAGCGAAACCGGCGCGGGCTCTGACGTGATCAGCATGAAGCTCAAGGCGCAAGACAAGGGCGGCTACTACCTGCTCAACGGCAACAAGATGTGGATCACCAACGGGCCGGACGCCGACACCCTGGTGGTCTATGCCAAGACTGAACCTGAGCTCGGCGCGCGTGGGGTCACCGCCTTTCTCATTGAAAAAGGCATGAAGGGCTTTTCCATCGCGCAAAAGCTCGACAAACTGGGCATGCGCGGCTCGTCCACCGGCGAGCTGGTGTTCACAGACGTGGAAGTGCCGGCGGCTAACGTTCTGGGTGACTTGAACGGCGGCGCGCGCGTGCTGATGAGCGGGCTGGACTATGAACGCGCGGTGTTGGCTGCCGGGCCCATCGGCATCATGCAGGCGGTGCTCGACAACGTGGTGCCCTATGTGCACGAGCGCAAGCAGTTCGGCCAGAGCATTGGCGAGTTCCAGCTCATCCAGGGCAAGCTGGCCGACATGTACACCGTGCTGCAAGCCGCCCGCGCCTACTGCTACACCGTGGGCAAGAACCTTGATGCGCTGGGCAGCCAGCCTGTGCGCCAGGTGCGCAAGGACTGTGCGTCGGTGATCCTGTGGTGCGCCGAGAAGGCCACCTGGATGGCCGGCGAAGGCATCCAGGTCTTTGGCGGCAACGGCTACATCAATGACTACCCGCTGGGCCGCCTGTGGCGCGATGCCAAGCTGTATGAGATTGGCGCCGGCACGAGCGAGATTCGGCGCATGCTGATCGGGCGCGAACTGTTTGCCGAAACGATGTGATGCCATGAACCCAGACCTGCAAGACCTCTTCGAACGCAACCGCCAATGGGCACAAGCCAAGCAGGCGAGAGAGCCCGGCTTTTTCACGCGCCTGGCCAAGCAGCAAAGCCCGCGCTACATGTGGATCGGTTGTGCCGACAGTCGCGTGCCGGCCAATGAAATCGTCGGGCTGGACCCAGGTGAGGTGTTCGTTCACCGCAACGTGGCCAACCTGGTGGTGCACTCGGATTTGAACGCGTTGTCGACCATCCAGTTCGCGGTGGAACACCTCAAGGTCAAGCACATCGTGGTGGTGGGGCATTACGGCTGCGCCGGTGTGCGTGCGGTCATGCTGGGGCAGCGCGTGGGCCTGGCCGACAACTGGCTGCGCCACTTGCAAGACGTGCGCCTGCGCCACCGCAAGCGACTTGAGCACCTGCCTGCACAGGAACAGGAAGACACGCTGTGCGAGATGAATGTCATCGAACAGGTGGGCAACGTGGCGCTTTCCACTGTGCTGCAAGACGCCTGGGCGCGCGGGCAGGACGTGGCGGTGCATGGCTGCGTGTATGGCCTGCGCGACGGGCTGCTGAAGGATTTGCAGGTCACCATGCACAACTCTGAAACGGTGCTGAATGTCTTCGCCACGGCCCTCAAGCGCTACCCGCGCGTGGCCCAACTCAACGACGATTGATGTTTCCCCACCGCCTGACCGACCCGCGCGCCTTCGATGTGGCGCAGGCCCTGCAAGACGGCTTCAACAAGCATTACCGCCTGTTCCGCGCCGCCAGTGCGGCGGCCAAGGCGCGCTTCGAGGCGGCCGATTGGCATGGCCAGCGCGACGCCCAGGCGCAGCGCATTGCCTACTACGACCAGCGGGTGCAGGAAAGCGCCGAGCGGCTGCAAACCGAGTTCGACGTGGCCACGCTGTCGATGGAAAGCTGGCAGCAGGTGAAGCTGCACTACATCGGCTTGCTGACGGATCATCACCAGCCCGAGCTGGCCGAGACCTTCTTCAACTCCGTCACCGCCAAGCTGCTGCACCGCAGTTACTTCAAGAACGATTTCATCTTCGTGCGCCCGGCCCTCAGCACTGAGTACATCGAGAACGACGAACACGACACCACGCCCACCTACCGCTCTTATTACCCCGGGCGCGACACCATGAACGCCACGCTGCGACAGGTGTTGGCTGATTTCAAACTGCAACGCGAGTTCGAAGACCTGCCGCGCGATGTGAGTGAGGTGATTCGAGCGCTGTGCGAACACGTCAAGCTGCCGCTGGCGCAGTGGACACTGCGGGCCAACTTCCAGTTGCAGGTGCTGTCGAGCCTGTTCTACCGCAACAAGGGCGCGTACCTGGTGGGCAAGATCGTCAACGGCTTCACCGAGGTGCCGTTCGCCCTGGCCATCCTGCACACGCCGCAAGGCCAGTTGCACATCGACGCGGCGCTGTTTCGCGAAGACGATTTGCTGATGCTGTTCAGTTTTGCGCGCGCGTATTTCATGGTCGACATGGAAATCCCCAGCGCCTATGTGCAGTTCCTGCGCAGCCTGATGCCGCGCAAGCCGCGCGCCGAGATCTACAACGCGCTGGGCCTGCAAAAGCACGGCAAGAATTTGTTCTACCGCGATCTGCTCTACCACCTGCGCCATTCCAGCGACCGCTTTCGCATCGCGCCGGGCATCAAGGGCATGGTCATGCTGGTGTTCGACCTGC
>JAYUPO010000102.1:0-4827 GCA_043760085.1 Burkholderiales bacterium | reverse complement strand
TCGTCAGCCGCCATCTGTGCCCGTCGCTGTTGCAGCGGGAATTGCAAGCGCTGCGCGCGCCGGCAGACGTGTACATCACCCACATCAAGCCCGGCGAGATGGCCGGCGTGATGGCGCAAATCCGCGCCCAGGGCGGAGAGCACCGCGTGCAGGCCCTGGCAGCCGGGCAGGTCATTCCGATTGGTGATGCGGCGCATCCCCGCTGACATATCGTGTCAGGCCCGGCCTGAGGTTGCGAAAAGTGTCATGCGGGCGCTGAAAAGCGTCACTTTTGGCCCGCTGATTTGGCCACCGGGTCGCTAAAGGGCCTGGCACGGCGCATGCGTCATGAAGTTCGTGCAGACCCGCACATCACTTTCATAACGGAGGTTCCCATCATGAATCGAGTTCAAAAAGGTTTCACCCTGATCGAGTTGATGATCGTCGTGGCGATCATCGGCATCCTGGCGGCCATCGCACTGCCGGCGTACCAGAACTACATCCGCAAGGCGGCTTACAGCGAAGTCGTCTCGGCGATCACGCCCTACAAGCTGGCGGTCGATGAATGTTTCAGCAACACCTCGGCGCTGGCCGACTGCGATGCCGGCACCAGCGGCATTCCGGCCAACCCCACCGCGGTCACAGCCAGCGGTGCCTTCAACACACTCACCGTGGCCGACGGCGTCATCACCGCCACCCCCAATGCCGTCAAGGGCATCCTGGCCGCCGACACCTGCGTCATGACGCCGGTGGCCGACGCTAACCAGCGCTTGCAGTGGACATACTCCGGCGCTTGTGTCACCAAGGGCTTCGTCAAGAACTGACCCCCGCTTCGCCCACAGCGCCCGCCTTCGCCGCGGGCGCTTTGCTTTGCGCTGCTAGCATCGCGCGCCGTTTTTGGCGCTTCCCCCGTTCATGCTCTTTCAACAACGGCAAGTCCAGGCCGTGGCGCTGGCCGCTGCCGCAGCGCCATCGCTGCTGGCCTACAACCTGCCGCCATCACCCACCTTCCTGAACCAGGCGCTGGCGCTGTGTCTGTGGGGCTGGTTCGTCAGTGCGGCAGCCGGCCTGGGCACACTGTTGCGCGAGAACACCCCACTGGCCTGCGCCGCGCGCCAGGCCTGGGCGCCGCTGCTGGCGCTGGCATTGGTGGCCGGCGCGGCGCTGGCGTCGTGGGCCTTTGGCGCGCTGCCGCCGGCCTTTGCGTTGTCGGCCCTGGGATTGATCGGCGCGGCCGCACTGCTGCTGTTGGCCGGCGCGGCAGTGGGCAGCGCCGAACTGGCTTCGCGCTTGTTCGTGGCGTTCTGCTGGGCCTGGGTCGGCGCCGGTGTGCTCAACGTCGTGATCGCCGGGGTGCAGGTGTTCGCGCCCGACTGGCCTGACGGTGACTGGTTGGCCCGCTCCGGCGTGCCCGGCCGCGCGGTGGGCAACCTGCGCCAGCCAAACCACCTGGCCAGTTTGCTGGTTTGGTCGGCCGTGGCGCTGGTGCCGCTGGTTGAGCTGCGCTGCCTGGCCCGGGCCTGGGCCTGGGTGCTGATGGCCGGCCTCATGTTGGCGCTGGTGCTGAGCGCTTCGCGCACCGGCATGCTGGGCGTGCTGATCCTGGCCACCTGGGGAGCGCTCGACCGCCGCCTGGCACCGGGCACGCGCGCCTTGCTGCTGGCCACGCCGTTGCTGTTTGCGCTGGCCTGGGGCCTTATGGCGTGGTGGTCGGCTTCGGGTGGCCACGCCTTTGGCGGCGCCGCGCGCCTGGCCGAGGCTGATCTGTCGGGTTCACGTTTTGGCATCTGGGCCAACACCTGGCAGTTGGTCATGCAGCACCCGCTGCTGGGTGTCGGCTTTGGCGAGTTCAACCTCGCCTGGAGCCTGACTCCCTTCCCGGGCCGTTCGGCCGCGTTCTTTGACCATGCCCACAACCTGCCGCTGCATCTGGCAGCCGAGCTGGGCCTGCCGCTGGCCACGGCGGTGCTGGCGCTGCTGGGCCTGGCGCTGTGGCAAGCCTGGCGGCGCGCGCGGCGAGCCACGGGCGACGCCAGCGTGGAGTTGACCAGCGCCTGGGTGATGGTGGCCATGATTGCCCTGCACAGCCAGCTTGAGTACCCGTTGTGGTACGCCTACTTTTTGCTGCCGGCAGCGTGGGCACTGGGCCTGGGGTTGCATGGGCAAGCGGCACCTGCCGGAACGGCGCGCGACACCGGACTGGCCTTGAGCCTGGGCGGCTTTGCGCTAGTGCTCGGCGCCGGCCTGGCCTTCATGGATTACCTGCGCGTGGCCGCCGTCTTTGCCCCGGCCGAAGTTGCGCCGCCGTTGGCCCAGCGCATCGAGGCCGGCCGCCGCTCGCTGTTCTTTGCCCACCATGCCGACTACGCCGCGGCCACCCAGGCCGAGCCGGCGCCGCATCTCGACGCCGCCTTCACCAGCGCCACCCACTACCTGCTGGACACCCGGCTCATGATTGCCTGGGCCAAACATCTGGCTGCACAGGGCAGGTTGGCCGAAGCCCGGCAACTGGCACGGCGCCTGCGTGAATTCCACAACCCGGCGGCGGCCGAGTTCTTCGAGCCTTGTTCACACCCAGGTGCAGCGGCGTCCAGCATGCTGTTTCAGTGCCAGGCACCACAACTGCCTGTGCCGTGGCGCTCGTACCTGCGCTAAAGGCGGCTGCACGCCGGCGCGAGGGCCGGCCGCGTCAATCCGCCGCAACCCAATCGCCCGACTTGCCGCCGCGCTTTTCAAGCAAGGTGATGCCGTCCATCACCATGCCGCGGTCAGCCGCCTTGCACATGTCGTACACGGTCAGCAGGCCCACTTGCACGGCCATCAGCGCTTCCATCTCCACGCCGGTACGGCCCAGCGTTTCGACCTGTGCCGTGCAATGCACCTGGTTACCGGCTTCATCGAGCACGAACTCGACGCTGACGCGCGTGATGGGCAAGGGGTGGCACAGCGGAATCAACTCACTGGTGCGCTTGGCGCCCTGAATGGCGGCGATGCGTGCCACGCCCAGCACATCGCCCTTTTTCGCCGTTCCCTGCGTGATGAGTGCCAGCGTGGCCGCGGCCATGCGAATGCGCCCGGTGGCGCGCGCAATGCGGTGCGTCTCGGCCTTGCCGGCGACATCGACCATGTGTGCCTGGCCATGGGAATCAAAGTGCGTCAGCGGTGATGTCATCCGTATGCCTGGAAGATTGCCTGCAAGCCAGCCTGGAAACCCGGCAGCAACAAGAGCCTGTCATCATAACGAGGGCCAATTCCGGCGCCACCAGCGCCGCATGCACCGTGCGGCGCGCATTGCATGACACGCCCATTCAAGCAGCCGTTCCGTTTTCAACGCACGGGCCTGGCCGCGGCGCTGCTGGCCGCACTGGGCCTGGCCTTGCCCATGCCGGCGCTGTATGCGCAGGTTCACGTGCCGGTGCCCGCACCCGCGCCGCTGCGCCTGCCGGCGCTGGGCGAGGCGGTGAATGAAGACCTGAACGTCGGCGCCGAGCGCCGCCTGGGCGAGCAGGTGATGCGCGAAGTGCGCCGCGACCCCGACTACCTCGACGACCCGCAACTGCTTGAATACGTGCAGGGCTTGTGGCGCCCGCTGGTGCAGGCGGCGCGCCAACGCGGTGAACTCACGCCCGAAGTCGATGCCCAGTTTGCTTGGGAAACCTTCCTCGTGCGCGACCGCAGCGTCAACGCCTTCGCGCTGCCCGGCGGCTTCGTCGGCGTGTACCTGGGCCTGGTGGCCATCACCGCCACGCGCGATGAATTGGCCTCGGTGCTGGCGCACGAGCTGTCGCACGTCACGCAACGCCACATCGCGCGCAGCATGGCCAGCTCGCAGCGCCAGGGCATGATCGGCCTGGCCGCGCTGTTGCTGGGCATCCTGGCTGCCAGCCGCAGCAGCAACCCCGACGCCGCGCAGGCCGCCATCGTCGGCGGCCAGGCCGTGGCCGCGCAGGGGCAGTTAAATTTCTCGCGCGACATGGAGCGCGAGGCCGACCGCATCGGCTACGGCGTGCTCACGCAGGCCGGGTTTGCCGGTGCCGGCATGGTCGGCATGTTCGACAAGATGGAAGCCGCCTACCGGCTCAACGACAGCGGCGCCTTCCCCTACCTGCGCAGCCACCCACTGACATCGGAGCGCGTGAGCGAAGCGCGCAGCCGCCTGGCCACGACGCAGCCGCCGCGCCAGACTGAACTGTTGCTGCACAGCCTGATGCGCGCGCGCGCCAGGGTCTTGATGGACGACAGCGTGCTGGCCCTGCGCCGGGTGCAAGAGCACCGTGCCACGCCGGCCGGCGCCAGCCCGGCCGAGCGCGTGGCGGCAGGCTATGGCGCGGCGCTGGCGTCGCTGAAGTTGCGTGACTGGGCGGCGGCCGACGCCGCTTTGGCCAGCACCCGCGATGCCGTACAAGCCAGCAGCGCCACCCCCGACGCCACGCTGCAGCGCGCCTTGAACCTGCTGCAAGTGCAAGGCCTCATCGAACGCGGCGCGCCGGCCGAGGCGCTCAAACTTCTGGCTGCACAGGACGCCCCGGCCCGCTTGCACGAGGGCCGCGCCGCCCTGCTGCTGCACGCCCAGGCCGCCCTGGCCCTGCCGCGTGCGCCCTTGGCCACGAGCGAATTGCGCCAGGCCACCGAAGCGCTACAGGCCTGGGTCACCGAGCACGCGCATGACGCCAGCGCCTGGGCCGCGCTGGGCCAATGCGCGCAGGCGTTGGGCTTGCGGCTGCGCGCCGTGCGGGCGCAAGCCGAAGCGCAGGCGGCGCTGGGCGACATCAACGGCGCCATCACGCGCTTGCGCAGCGGCCAAAGCCTGGCGCGCAGCGGTGTGGCCGGCGACTTCATTGAAGCCTC
>JAYUPO010000101.1:0-1999 GCA_043760085.1 Burkholderiales bacterium | reverse complement strand
CCCAGCGCCGACGCGATGCGCTGGCCGCTGGCTTGCAGCCGCTGCAGCGGCCCGGCCAACTCGACGCCCAGCAGTTGGCCGGCGCGCTTCTTCCACTGGCCGGCGATCATCACACTGTCGATGTTGGCCAGGCTGGTTTGCATGATCACGCTGTTGACGGGCACATGCACGGGCTGCATGTTCAGATCCGTCGCGCGTATCAACACCAGGTCCGCCTGCTTGCCTGGGGCCAATGAGCCGATGCGGTGTTGCTGGCGCAGCATGCGCGCGCCTTCCACGGTCACCCAGCCCAGCGCTTCGCGCGTGCTAACGGTTGAGGTGGGCGGGATGCTGTCGTGCGCGGCGCGGTAGGCCACGTTGTCCAGGCTGCGCTGTATGCCCAGGGCGATGCGGGCCTGGCTGAGCATGTCGCCGCTCATCACGCTTTCCAGATCCACCCCCAGCGAAGGGGCGCGCCCGCGTTCGCGCAGCCGGCCGGTGAGCGGGTGGCCGTGGCCTTGCGACATTTCGCTCTCGGCGGCGGCCGAGAAGCTCATGCCCAGTTCGCAAAAGCGCGTCAGTTGCTCGTCACTCAAGGCATGGCCGTGCACGATGTTCACGTTCGGCCCGAGGAGCCCTTCAGCTTCCAGCCGCAGCCAGCCATCGGGCGTGCGCGCCGGGCCGCCGCCTTGGTGCAGCGAGGCAATCACATCAAGTTCAAGCGCCATGCGGAAGTCGTGCAGGGCGACATCCAGCGTCGAATAGTGCGGGCCCAAGACGGCTGCATGCACGCTGAAGTTAGCGCGGCCCTGGTGCGCCTTGAGCAAGCGTTCCAGCTCGGCGCGCGGATGCGGCACTTCCCAGAACGGCTGCTCGCCCGGCTTGGGCTCGGGCTTGGGTGTGCCATGAAAGAAGGCTGCGCCAATGCCGGACTCAAGCAGTCCGGCCACCGCCGCATCGTTGTGCGCCGGTGTGCGGTTGTTGTGGCACCAGTCGGCCAGCGTGGTGGTGCCGCAGTTGATTTGATTCCAGGCGCCCACCAGAGTGGCGATGTACAGGTCTTCGGGCTCGAACACCGTGGCCAGGCCGGCGTGCATCTTCTGGAAGTATTCCAGCAGCGTCCAGTTTGCGGCCAGGCCGCGCAGCGCGGTCTGCCAGGTGTGCATGTGGGCGTTGATGAGGCCGGGGATGATGATGTGGCCGGCGGCATCCACCACCTGGGCGTCATCAACCTGAATGCGCGGCGCAATGTCAACGATGGTGCTGCCACTGATGAGAATGTCGCCGCTGGCCAGGTCGCCCTGCTCGGCCATCGTGATGATGGCCGCGCCGCGGATCAGCGTGCGTGGTGTTGTGGGCATCAGCTCTCCAAGCCGTCGTCCACCACCACGTTCTCGGGCTTCAGTTCCAGCCCGGCGTCGCGCGCGGTTTCAAGCAGCAGCACGGCGAAGTCGATGTGGCCATGGCCGCGGCCGACCATGCGCGCCACCGATTCGCGCGTGGCCGCGGCGGCAGGCATGGCCACGCCATGCGCACGCGCGGCGCCCAGGCCGAGATCCATGTCCTTCAACAATAACTTCGGCGTGAAGGTGACTTGGTCGAACGTGAGGTTGGTGAGGGTCGGTGACTTGTAGCGCGTGTACATCGAGCCCAACACCGAATCGTTGATGCTTTCCAGGAACAGGTGGCGCGGGATGCCGGCTTTTTCGGCCAGCACCGTGATCTCGCACAGGTTCTGGATCACGACGCCGAACATGGTGTTGTGGGCGATCTTCCACACCCGTGCCAACTCGCCTTCACCCACCCACAAGACTTTGCGGCCCAGCGCTTGCAGATACGGTTGCGCCTGGTCATACAACGCGCGCGGGCCCGATGCCACGAGCAGCAGCTTGCCGGCCTTGGCCACCTTGGCGTTGCCCGAGACCGGCGCGCACAGGTAGGCCACGCCCAGCGCTTCAAGCTGCCGGCGCACATCGGCCGAACCTTCTTGAGAAATGGATGAGCTGTCGATCACCAGCTT
>JAYUPO010000100.1:0-4840 GCA_043760085.1 Burkholderiales bacterium | reverse complement strand
ATCATGGCCCGGCGCGCCGCGCCATGACGCTGCTCGGCGGCGGGCCGCTGTCCCGCACCGTGGCCTGGCTGGCCGGCCAGCCTTTGAGTGCCGCGGCCCTGCTGGGCGCGGCCACGCAACTGGCGCAGCGCCTGCCGGCGCAAGGTGACGCCATCAACCTGTGCCAGGATCGTTTTCTGTTCAGCGTGGGCCTGCTGGCGGCGCAGATGCGTGGGCGCACCTGCCTGCTGCCGCCCAACGCCTTGCCGGCTACGCTGGCGCTGCTGCACGGCGGCGACGCGGCGCCGTTATTCGCGCTGAGTGACGACGCCGCGCTGCTGCCGCGCTTGCGCGAGCAGGGTCTGCACACCTTGTTCCTGGAACACGCTGCCGTGGGGCTGGCCGCTGCGGCAGCACCACGCTTCACCGCTGAACTTGGGCCCACCCCCGAGCGCCCGGCGTTCAGCCTGCTCACGTCGGGCTCCACCGCTGTTCCCACCGCCCACCCCAAGAGCTGGGCCACGGCGCGGCTGATCACCCAGGCCGGCGTGCAAAGCCTGGCTGAACACCTGGGCTGGCGTGACCTGGCGGGGTTGAACATCGTGGCCACGGTGCCGTCGCAACACAGCTACGGCATCGAATCCGCCGTCTTGCTGGCGCTGCTGGGCGGCGCCGCGTTCGACTGCGCCCGCCCGTTCTTTCCAGCGGATGTGGCCGCCGCGCTGGCCCGCCTGCCACGCCCGCGCGCGCTGGTAACGACGCCGTTTCACTTGAAGGCGGTGGTGCAGGCCGGGCTGGCCTTGCCGCAGGTGGACCTGATCCTGTCGGCCACGGCGCCGTTGTCGCCGCAACTGGCGCAGCAGGCTGAAGCCGCGTTCGGCGCGCCACTGATCGAAATCTACGGCTGCACCGAGGCCGGCCAGGTGGCCACGCGGCGCACCACGCGCACTGAAGCGTGGCGCACCATGGGCGAACTGCGCGTGCAGGCCGACGCGGCGGCACAGGACCGCGTTGTCGTCAGCGGCGGCCATGTCAACGTGCCCACGCCGCTGGCCGACTTGATCGAGCTGCAAGACGAGCGCCACTTCCGCCTGCTCGGCCGCGCCAATGACCTGATCCACGTGGCCGGCAAACGCAGCTCGCTGGGCCACCTGAACTACCACCTCAACCGCATTGAGGGCGTGCTCGACGGCGCCTTCTGGCAGCCCGACGAAACGCCCGACAGCGTGGGCCGCCTGGTGGCCTTCGTGGTGGCGCCTGGCGTGCCGGCGCCGCACATCGTGCAGGCCTTGCGCCCGCTGCTCGACGCCGCCTTCCTGCCGCGCCGCGTGCTGCATGTGGCCGCGCTGCCGCGCGAAGCCACGGGCAAACTCACCGCCGCGGCGCTGCGCGAATTTGCGCTGCGCACGCTGGCCCAGCCGCCAAGCCCGCAAGGCGCGCCTTGACCGCCGCCTTGCTTGTGCAGCGCCGCGTGCCGGTGCCCCGCGACCACCCGGCGTTCAGCGGCCATTTCCCCGGCGCTCCTGTCTTGCCCGGGGTGGTGTTGCTGGCCTGGGTGATCGACGCCGCGCAGCCCTGGGCCGCCGGGCGCCGGCTGGCCGTGCCGGAGGTGAAGTTCCTGCACCCCGTGGGGCCCGGTAGCGAGTTGTTGATCGAGCTGCGCGCCCGGGGCGCCGGCCTGGCGTTCGACGTGCGGATGTGCGCCCCCGGGCCGACGAGTACGTCGTCCGCCCCCCGAGGGGGACCGAGTAGCCCGGCAGAGCCGGATCTATTCAGGGACGATGTGGTCGCCGCGCGCGGGCGCCTGGCGCTGCTGGATGCCACGGCCGAGCCGGCGTCTGCCGCGCAAGCGCCCCCCGCCGCGCCCGCCGTGCACCCCGCGGCCACGCCGGTGCCATCTGTGACGCCGATCACGCCCATCACGCCGATCACACCCGATGCGCCGCCCCCCCCGCCCGCCCGGCCAGCGCCCTGGGTGCGCCAGGGCGAGCGCGGCAACGCCCTGGTGCTCAAGCTCATGGCGGCGATTGCCGTGGCCTGCGGGCGCCGGGTCGCGCGCTGGCTGCTGCCTCCCATCGCGCTGTACTTCGTGCTCTTTTCGCCGCAGGCACGCCGGCAATCGCGCCGCTACCTGGCCCGCGTGCTGGGCCGCCGCCCAGGCTTTGCCGACGGCTACCGCCATGTCCACACCTTTGCCAGCCTGGTGCTGGACCGCGTCTATTTTTCGCGCGGCGAAGTGGGCGAATTCGAGCTCGATGTGCGCGGCCTGGAACACCTTGACGAGGCCATCGCGGGTGGCCGCGGCGCCGTGCTGCTGGGCGCCCATGTGGGCAGCTTCGCGGCGCTGCACGCCCTGGGCGGCGCGCGCGCCGGGCCGCGGGTGGCCATGGTCATGTACCCGGACAATGCCCGCATGATCCAGGCCACGCTGCGCGCCATCGCCCCGCGGGCGCACCTCGACATCATCGCCCTGGGCCGGCCCGGCTCGATGCTGGCGGTGCGCGATTGGCTGGCCGGCGGTGGCCTGGTCGGCATGCTGGCCGACCGCCAGCTCGACGAGCCGACCCAGCGCGACCACACCGTGCGCCTGCCGTTCCTGGGCGTGGCCGCGCCGTTCGGTGAAGGCCCGCTGCGCATGGCGCAATTGCTGCGCCAGCGGGTGTACTTCATGGCCGGCGTGTACCAGGGCGGGCGGCGCTATGAGGTCTGCTTCGAGCCGCTGGCTGATTTCACCGAGCCGGTGGCCGATGCCGCCGTGCGGGCTGCTGCGCTGCGTGCCGCGCTACAGGCCTACGTTCAAAAGCTCGAAGCGCTGTGCCGCCACGCACCCTACAACTGGTTCAACTTTCATGACTTCTGGCAGGAAGATGCGCCGGCCTGAACGCGGCGCGCTTTTTCGTGTGCTTTTTCGTGCGCTGCTCGGCACACTGCCCCTGCTGTGGGCCGCCACGGCGGGGGCGATGGAATTGGATGTGCTGATGCAATTGCTGGCCCGGCGCCAAGCTGGCGAGGCGCGGTTCACCGAAGTGCGGCACGTTGCCGGGCTGGACCAGCCGCTGTCTTCCAGCGGCACGCTGAGCTTCAAGGCGCCCGATCAACTGGCCCGCCGCACGCTGAGCCCGCGGCCCGAATCGTTCAGCGTGCAGGGCAACCAAATCACGCTGGAGCGCGGCGGGCGTGTGCGCCGCTTGCATGTCGACGCGGTGCCCGAACTCAGTGCCCTGGTCGCCGCCATGAGCGGTGCGCTGAACGGCAATGCGCGCCAGCTCACCCAGCACTTCCAGGCCAGCCTCAGCGGCCAGGCCGCGCAGTGGCGCCTGACCCTGGTGCCTGATGACGAGCGCGTGGCGCGCAGCGTGCGCGAGCTGCGCCTGAGCGGCCAGCAGGGTGACTTGCTGAAGGTGGAACTGCTGCTGGCCGATGGCGACCGTTCCATCATGCACATCGAGCCGCAGGCCGCGCCGGCCCCGGGCGCGAAGTGAAGCGGGCAACAGGCGGCGAACCCGAGGGAAGGCACGCACCGGGCCGCGAACCCCATGGAGGGGGCGTGCCGAGCCGCGATCCCGAAAGCGGGCGCGCGCGGGCGATCACGGCGCTGGGGTTGTGGGCGCTGGCCTGTGCGCTGTGCATCGGCGTCATCCTGCACACACCGTTCAAGGCCGACCTGTCGGCCTTCCTGCCCGCCGCGCCCAACGCGCAGCAGCGCCTGCTGATCGAGCAGTTGCAAAGCGGCGCGCCGGCGCGTTCGCTGGTGCTGGCCGTTGCGGGCGGGCAGCCGGCGCAGCGCGTGCAGGCGTCGAACGAGCTGGCGGCGGCCCTGCGCCAGGGCGGCCACTTCGAGTGGGTGCACAACGGCGGCAGCGCCGGCGTGGGCGAGCTGGGCAGTTGGGTGTTCGAGCAACGCTACGCGCTGAGCCCGGCCATCGACGCGCAGCGCTTCAGCGCCGAGGGCCTGGCCGGGGCGCTGGGTGACACGCTGGCCCTGCTCGGCACGCCGGCCGGCAGTGCGCTCAAGCCGCTGCTGCCGCGCGACCCCACCGGCGAGGCGTTGCGCATCGCCGAACGCCAACTCGGCGCGCAGGGGCCGCGGCAAGACCACGGCGTATGGGTCAGCCGCGACGGCCAACTTGCCCTGCTCCTGGCCAGCACCCGCGCGCCCGGCGCCGACATGGACGCCCAGGCCACGGCGCTGGCCGCGGCGCGCACCGCTTTCGCCGCCCTGGGGCAGCCGCAGCTCAGCCTGGTGCTCAGCGGCTCGCCGGTCTTCGCCATCGACAGCCGCGCACAAATCGAACGCGAGGTGCGCGCCCTGGCCATTGCCGGCACGCTGCTGATGGTGGGCCTGCTCTGGCTGGCCTTTGGCTCGTTGCAGGCCGTGGCCCTGGCCGCGCTGCCGGTGGCCACCGGCGTGCTGGTGGGCGTGGCCGCCGTGGGCCTGGGTTTTGGCAACGTGCACGGTGTGACGCTGGGCTTTGGCACCACGCTGATCGGCGAAGCGGTGGACTACGCCATTTACTACCTGCTGCAAGGCAGCGCCGGCGCAAACGGCAGCGCTAACGGGAGCACAAACGGGAGCACAAACGGCAGCACAAACGGCAGCACAAACGGCAGCGCGAACGGCAGCGCAAACGGCAGCGACGCGGCGCGCCGGCAGCGCTGGCAGCAGCACGGCTGGCCCACCGTGCGCCTGGGGCTGCTGACGTCGGTGTGCGGCTTCGCGGCGCTGGCGTTCTCGGGCTTTCCGGGGCTGGCGCAACTGGGCGTGTTCTCGCTGGCCGGGCTCACCGCCGCGGCGCTGTGCACGCGCTTCGTGCTGCCGGTGCTGCGCCCGGCACGCCAGGGCGGGCAGGCCGCGCGCCGG
>JAYUPO010000099.1:0-4856 GCA_043760085.1 Burkholderiales bacterium | reverse complement strand
AGCGCCGCCAAGGCTTCACGGGCATGGTTGGCATCGGGGTCGCTCATGGCCGGGTTTTCGCCCTGCACGTACATGCCTTTGATGGTGCCGTGCTTGATGGCGTGCATCACCTCCACCACGGTCAGGCCGACTTGATCATCGAGCGTGCCCGGGGCCAGCTTCCAGGCTGACTCGAACCGTGCGCGCACCTCGGGGTGGCTCACGTGTTGATAGTCGGGCAGCATCATCGGGATCAAGCCCGCATCTGACGCGCCTTGCACGTTGTTCTGCCCGCGCAGGGGGTGCAGCCCGGTGCCGGGGCGGCCGATCTGGCCGGTCATCAGCGCCAGCGCGATCAGACAGCGCGCGTTGTCGGTGCCGTGCACATGCTGGCTGATGCCCATGCCCCACAGGATCATCGACGCCTTGCTGGTGGCATACAGCCGCGCCACTTCGCGCAGCGTGGCCGCGTCGATGCCGCAAATGGGCGCCATGACCTCGGGCGTGTAGCCCTCGACGTTCTGGCGCAGCTCGTCATAGCCGATGGTTCGAGCGGCGATGAAGGCTTCATCGACCAGGCCTTCGGTGACGATCACGTTCATCAGCGCATTCAGCATCGCCACATCGGTGTCGGGCTTGAACTGCAGGAAGCGGTGCGCCACGCGGGCCAGGTCTGAGCGGCGCGGGTCCATCACGATCAGCTTGGTGCCGGCTCGTGCCGCGTTCTTGATGAACGTGGCCGCCACCGGGTGGTTCACCGTGGGATTCGCGCCGATGATGATCACCACCTCGGCCTTCGTCACGTCCATCACCGGGTTGCTCACCGCACCCGAACCGATGCCTTCGAGCAGGGCCACCACCGAAGAGGCATGGCACAGGCGCGTGCAATGGTCGACGTTGTTGCTACCGAAACCGGTGCGAACCAGCTTCTGGAACAGGTACGCCTCTTCGTTGCTGCCCTTGGCCGAGCCGAAGCCGGCCAGCGCCTTCTTGCCATGGGTGTCGCGGATGGCCTTGAGCTTGCCGCCAGCAAAGGCCAGCGCTTCTTCCCAGGTGGCTTCGCGGAAGATGTCCATCACCCGGTTCGGGTCCATCACGAAGTCGCCGCGCTTCGGCGGCGCATCGGAGCGGCGAATCAAGGGCTGGGTCAGGCGCTGCGGGTGGTGGGCATAGTCGAAGCCATAGCGGCCCTTCACGCACAGCCGGCCCTGGTTGGCGGGGCCGTCGCGGCCTTCGACGAAAAAAATCTTGTCGTCCTTGACGTGATAGGTGAGCTGGCAGCCCACGCCGCAAAACGGGCAGAGCGACTCGACCTGCTTGTCTGGAACGTTAAGCGCCGCGTCGCGCGCCGGCATCAAGGCGCCCGTGGGGCAGGCTTGCACGCATTCGCCGCAGGCCACGCAGGTGGACGCCGCCAGGGCGTCGTCCATGTCGAACACGATTCTTGCGTGCTCGCCGCGAAAGGCCAGGCCGATGACATCGTTCACCTGCTCGTCGCGGCAGGCGCGCAGGCAGCGCGTGCACTGGATGCAGGCATCGAGGTTCACCGCAATGGCC
Source organism: Burkholderiales bacterium (assembly GCA_043760085.1). Taxonomy (GTDB): domain Bacteria; phylum Pseudomonadota; class Gammaproteobacteria; order Burkholderiales; family Burkholderiaceae_C; genus Rubrivivax. Next base: position 3,320 of record JAYUPO010000099.1, on the reverse strand, counting down.
GGGTGTGACAGGTCCTGCGCCGGCTGCGCGCGCGCGGCAAAACGCGGCCGGCCCAGGCCGAGCTTTTGCGCCCACACATCCACTTCGTTGTGGCGGGTGTAGGCCTGCTCGGGCATGTCGGCTTGCAGCAGTTCCAGCACCATCTGCTGCGACTTCAAGGCGCGCTCGCTTTGGGTCTCAACCTTCATGCCCGCCGCGGGTGTGCGGCAGCATGATGGCGCCAGCGTGCGTTCACCGGCGATCTCCACCACGCAGGCGCGGCAGTTGCCCACGCTGGCCAGGCCGCTCTTGTAGCAAAGGCGAGGGATCTCCACGCCTTCGCGCCGCGCAACTTCGATCAGCAATTCATCAGCGCGCGCCGTCACGTCCTGGCCGTTGAGCTGGAACGAAACCGTCGGGGCCTCAAGCTGGGCGCTAAGCGTTCTGGCGTTCATGGTGCTTCCTTCAGGCCCAATTCGTGCGGGAAGTATTTGATGACGCAATCCACCGGGTTGGGCGCCGCCTGGCCCAGGCCGCAAATGGACGCGTCACGCATCACGGCTGACAAATCCGCCAGCAGGGGCAAGTTCCACTGCGCCTTGTCGATCAGACCCACCGCCTTGGCCGTGCCGTTGCGGCACGGCGTGCACTGGCCGCAGGATTCGTCGGCAAAGAAGCGCATCAGGTTGCGCGCCGCACCGACGGCGGAGTCTTGATCGGACAGCACCATCACCGCGGCCGAGCCGATGAAGCAGCCGTAGGCTTGCAGCGTGTCAAAGTCAAGCGGAACGTTGGCCAGGCTGGCCGGCAAGATGCCGCCCGAAGCGCCGCCGGGCAGGTAGGCGTAGAAAGCGTGGCCGTCTTGCATGCCGCCGCAATGCTCAGTGATCAATTCGTTCATGGTGATGCCGGCCGGCGCCAGCTTCACGCCGGGGTTCCTCACCCGGCCCGAGACGGAAAAAGAACGCAGGCCCTTGCGGCCGTTGCGGCCCTGGGAGGCGAACCATTCGCCACCCTTTTCAAGGATTTCGCGCACCCAGTACAGGGTTTCGAAGTTGTGCTCCAGCGTCGGCCGGCCGAACAGGCCCACCTGGGCCACATACGGCGGGCGCAGGCGCGGCATGCCGCGCTTGCCTTCGATCGACTCGATCATGGCCGACTCTTCACCGCAGATGTAGGCACCCGCGCCGCGGCGCAACACCACCTCGGGCATGCCGGGGTAAGGCGGCTGGGCGCGCAACTTGGCCAGCTCGGCTTCGAGCAGCGCGCGGCAATCGTGGTACTCGTCGCGCAGGTAAACGTAGATCTTGGCAATGCCCACCGCCCAGGCCGCAATCAACATGCCTTCGACGAAGCGATGCGGGTCGCGTTCCAGGTAGTAACGGTCTTTGAAGGTGCCGGGTTCGCCTTCGTCGATGTTCACCGCCATCAGCCGCGGCGCCGCTTCGGCGCGCACGATGCGCCACTTGCGCCCGGCCGGGAAGCCGGCGCCGCCCAGGCCGCGCAGGCCGGAGTCTTCCATCGTCTTGATGACCAACTCCACGTCCAGCTCGCCGGCAATGCATTGCTTGAGCAGGCGGTACCCGCCCTGGGCACGGTAGCTGTCAAGCTCGATATAACTGCCCGGTGCAGGGGTCACCGCCCCCGCCTGCACCTTGGCCAGCACGGCTTCACAGGTGGCGTTGGCCACGGCATGCTGGCCCACGGCCACGGCGGGCGCTTGTTCGCAGCGGCCGATGCATGGCGCCGGAATAACGCGCACCTGTGGGCCCAGCAAGGCCGGCAGACGCTTGAGCAGATCTGGTGCACCGGCCATTTCGCATGACAGGCTGTCGCACACGCGCACGGTCAAGCTCGGGGGTGCAACCTGGTTTTCCTTCACCACATCGAAGTGGTGATAGAAGCTCGCCACCTCATAGACCTCGGTTTGCGCCAGGCTCATTTCGCTGGCCAGCGCGGCCAGGTGGCGGGCGCTCAGGTGGCCGTAGCGGTCTTGCAAACGGTGCAGGTGCTCGATCAATTGATCGCGCGCGCGGCTGGCCTTGCCGAGCAACTGGCGCACTTCGGCCAGCGCCGCCGGCTCGACCGTGCGGCCCTTGGGCGCGCTGCGTTGGCGTTGGCGCGTGGCCGCGGCGTCAACGATGGGAATGTTGATCTTGTTCATCGCTCACCCAGGTATCCGGTTTTCAAACTGCGCCTTCGCTGCGCAGTGCTACCACTTCTTCCACGCTGAAACCCAGTTGCGCCAACACTTCATCAGTGTGTTCACCCAGCAGCGGCGAGCGCGTCACCACGGTGGGGCTGTCTGAAAGCTTGATCGGGTTGCCCACCGTGAGGTACCTGCCGCGCGTGGGGTGGTCCACCTCCACCACGGTGCCGCTGGCACGCAGCGCAGGCTCGTTGGCGATCTCCTTCATCGACAGAATCGGCCCGCAGGGAATGTCGTACTGGTTCAGCACGTCCATGGCGGCAAACTTGTCCAGGGTCATGGTCCATTTTTCGATGCGCGCAAAGATCGGCTTCAGGTGCAGCAGCCGCGCCTGCGGCGTGGCGTAGGCCTCATCGTCCACCCATTCCGGCTCGCCGATCACCTTGCAAATGGCCGGCCACACCGCGGCCTGGGTGATGAAGTAGATGTAGGCATTCGGGTCGCTCTCCCAGCCCTTGCAGCGCAGGATGGAACCCGGCTGGCCGCCGCCCGAGGCATTGCCGGCGCGCGGCACGGCGCTGCCAAACTTGCCGTCGGGGTACTGCGGATATTCGTGCATGGTGTGGGTGCGCTCCAGGCGCTGCTGGTCGCGCAGCTTCACGCGGCACAGGTTCAGCACTGCGTCCTGCATCGGCGCCAGCACCTGCTGGCCGCGGCCGCTGTGGGTGCGTTGGTACAGCGCGGCCACGATGCCTAACGCAAGATGTAAGCCGGTGCCGGAGTCGCCGATCTGCGCGCCGGTGACCATGGGCGGGCCGTCATCAAAACCGGTGGTGGAGGCCGCGCCGCCGGCGCACTGCGCCACGTTTTCATACACCTTGCATTGCTCATACGGCCCGGGCCCGAAACCCTTGACGCTGGCCACGATCATGCGCGGGTTGATGGCTTGGATATGTTCCCAGGTGATGCCCATGCGTTCCAGCGCGCCGGGGGCGAAGTTTTCCACCAGCACGTCGCAGGTCTTGATTAACCTGTCGAGCACAGCCAGGCCGCTCTTGCGCTTGGTGTTGATGGTGATCGAGCGCTTGTTGTGATTCAGCATGGTGAAGTACAGGCTGTCCACACCGGGAATGTCGCGCAATTGGCCGCGCGTGGCGTCGCCCTCGCCGGGCCGTTCGACCTTGATCACGTC
>JAYUPO010000098.1:0-4872 GCA_043760085.1 Burkholderiales bacterium | reverse complement strand
CGCCGCTGCGGTGCCAGCAGCAGCCACACCACCAGCGGCCACAGCAGCGATTCGGCCACCGGCGCCAGCATCATCAACCAACCCGGAAACATGCCGCCCACGAGCATGCGTGCGGCCAGCGACACCAGGTGCGCCAGCGCAAACAGCGGCAGGATCTGCAACGCTTGTTCGGGCAGCGAAAACCACAGCACGCGGCGATGGATGGTCACCGCAAAATAACTCAGCAGCGTATAGGCCAGCGCATGCTGCCCCAGCACCGCACCCTCGTGCACATCCATCACCAGGCCCAATACGAAACCCACCCCCACACTCACCCGCAGCGGTTGGTGGATGTTCCAGAACACCAGCACCAACGCCAACAAGTCGGGTGAGGCCGCGTGCCGACCCACCGGCAACATCTCCAGGCCCACCGCCAGCACAAACGACAAGGTGATGAACAGCGGATTGACCGGCAGCAAGAGCTGGTCCGAGCCCCTGGGCATGATCATGGCTTGACCTTGCCCCGCTTCAGCGCCGCCGAGGCAGCGGGTTCGGGCGCGGGCGGCGGGGGCATCTGCGCGCTCACCGGCTCCAGCACCAGCAGATGCCGCACGCCATCAAGGGCGGCCGCCGGACTGACCAGGATGCGCGCAAAACCGGCATCGGTGCGCCGCTCGACCCGGGTGACCTGGCCCACGGTCAAGCCCGGTGGGTAGACGCCGTCGATGCCGCTGGTGAGCAGTTTGTCGGCCACCCGCACATCCGCGTTGCCGGCCATGAAGCGCAGTTCCATGCCGCCATCGGCACCGCCAAACGCAGCGCTGCGTTGTTGCGTGCGGGTGTTGAGCACGGGAATCGCGGCGTCGCGATCAGTCAACAAGGTGACCACCGCGGTCAGCGGATACAGCCGCGTGACCTGCCCCAGCACGCCGGCTTCGTTGATCACCGGAGCGCCCAGCAGCAGGCCATGCGTCGCGCCTCGGTCAACGAACAGCTTGCGCGAAAACGGGTCGGCGGCCTCGTACATGACTTGGGCACTGAGGGACTTGACTTGCAGCGCCGGGCGCAGATCGAGCAAGGCGCGCAGGCGTTGATTTTCGACCTCCAGCCGCTCGACCTGCGAGCCGCGCATAGCCATGCGGCTCAACTCGACACGCGCCGCAGCCTCGGCCGCCTGGGCCGCGCGCAGCCCCTGCAAATAACCAATGGCGCCAGTGGCCAAATCAACCGGCACCTGCAGCGCGTGTTGCACCGGCAACAGCGCCGTGGCCAGCGCCACGCGCAGGGGCTGAGTCATGGCAAATCGAGCGTCAGCCGCCATCAGGAAGGTGGCCACGGCTGCGAACACCAGCAGCTTGGTCAGCGCCGATGGGCCCTGGCGGAAGAATGGCGGCGGTGTGCGGTCCAGGGTGCCCAGCGGCATGGCGGCCCCGATGCTGTGCGGCGGTGTGGTTCAGCGATGCTGTCTGGCGCGCTTGGCCAGACTACTCGGACGTGAAGATCGAACCCAGGCGCTCCATGCTCTCCAGCGCCATGCCGCAACCCCGTACCACGCAAGTCAGCGGGTCTTCAGCCACCAGCACCGGCAGGCCGGTCTCTTCGGCCAGCAGGCGATCCAGGTCGCGCAGCAAGGCGCCACCGCCGGTGAGCATCATGCCGCGCTCGGCGATGTCGGCGCCCAATTCCGGGGGCGTTTGCTCCAGCGCGTTCTTCACGCTGCTAACGATCTGGTTGAGCGGGTCGGTCAGCGCTTCCAGGATTTCGTTGGACGAGATGGTGAAGCTGCGCGGCACGCCTTCGCTGAGGTTGCGGCCCTTGACTTCCATCTCCTTGACTTCGCTGCCCGGGAAGGCCGAGCCGATGTTCTTCTTGATCGCCTCGGCCGTGGGCTCGCCGATCAGCATGCCGTAGTTGCGGCGGATGTAGTTGATGATGGCTTCGTCGAACTTGTCGCCACCCACCCGCACCGAGCCCTTGTAGACCATGCCGCCCAGGGAAATGACGCCCACTTCAGTGGTGCCGCCGCCGATGTCGACCACCATCGAGCCCGACGCTTCACTCACCGGCAGCCCGGCGCCAATGGCCGCGGCCATGGGCTCTTCGATCAGGTACACATCTGACGCGCCCGCGCCCAGCGCTGACTCACGGATGGCGCGGCGTTCCACCTGGGTGGAGCCGCAAGGCACGCAGATGATGATGCGCGGGCTGGGCCGCAGCAGCGAGCGCGGGTGCACCATCTTGATGAACTGCTTGAGCATCTGTTCGGTGACGGTGAAGTCGGCGATCACGCCGTCTTTCATCGGCCGAATGGCTTCGATGTTGCCGGGCACCTTGCCCAGCATGGCCTTGGCCTCGCGGCCCACGGCCTGGATGGTCTTCTTGCCGTTGGGCCCGCCTTCATGGCGGATGGAAACCACAGAGGGTTCGTCCAGAACAATGCCCTTGCCACGCACGTAAATGAGCGTGTTGGCGGTGCCCAGGTCAATGGCCAGATCGGTGGAAAAGTAGCGACGCAGGGGTGCGAACATGTTGGACGGTGGGGCGCTTGGGCGCAGCGCGCTGCGTGCCGGTGGGTTAACCAGAGGATAATACCGCATCGCCCCCTCGCAGCCCGCCTGCGAGCACCTCTTGCCCGCGAGCCCGCGCGCCTTGCGCCGGGCCGCAAACCGCCCCCAAGCCCGCCTCATGGCCCTGACTGCACAGGACGTCCGCCGCATTGCCGAACTGGCCCGGCTCGACCTTTCCGCCGCTGAGCAAACGGCCATGCTGGGGCAGCTGAACGGCTTTTTCGCCATCGTCGAACAAATGAGCGCCGTTGATACGCGCGGCGTGGCGCCGTTGTACACGCCGCTGTCGGCGGTGCAGGACGTGAGCCTGCGCCTGCGCGACGATGTGGTGAGCGAAGTCGTTGACCGTGAGCTGAACCAGCGCAGCGCCCCGGCGGTGCAAGACGGCCTGTACCTGGTGCCCAAGGTGATCGAATGAGTTCAGCGGCCTTGCATGACATGGGCGTGGCCGCACTGGCGCAAGCCATGACGGCGCGGCAGGTCAGCAGCGTGGAAGTCACGCAGGCCCTGCTGGATCGCGCTGCGGCGCAGCAGGGCCTGGGTTGCTATGTCGCGCTGGATGCTGACGCTGCTTTGGCCCAAGCCCGCGGCGCAGATGCACAGCGTGCGCGCGGTGCCAGCCAGCCGCTGCTGGGCGTGCCGGTGGCGCACAAAGACATCTTCGTCACCAAAGACCTGCCCACCACGGCGGGTTCACGCATGCTGGCGGGCTACCGCAGCCCGTTTGACGCCACTGTGGTGGCCCGCCTGGCGGCCCAGGGCATGGTCACACTGGGCAAGTTGAACTGCGATGAATTCGCCATGGGCTCGGCCAACGAGAACTCGGCCTGGGGCCCGGTGCGCAACCCGTGGGATGTGAGCCGTGTGCCCGGCGGCTCATCCGGCGGCTCGGCCGCGGCGGTGGCTGCGCGGCTGCTGCCCGCGGCCACCGGGACGGATACTGGCGGCTCGATCCGCCAGCCCGCCAGCTTCACCGGCACCACCGGCATCAAACCCACTTACGGCGTGTGTTCGCGCTACGGCATGATCGCCTTCGCCTCCAGCCTCGATCAAGCCGGCGTGCTGGCGCGCAGCGCCGAAGACTGCGCGTTGCTGCTGGGCGCCATGAGCGGCTTCGACGAACGCGACGCCACCAGCGTGCAGCGCCCAGCGCAAGACTTTCATGCCCAGATGCTGCAAGCGCGCCAAAGCGCCAGCGCCGCGCGCCCCTTGCAGGGCCTGCGCATTGGCCTGCCGCGCGAGTTTTTCCCAACCGGCCTGGCGGCTGATGTGGCGGCTGCCGTGCGCGGCGCCTTGACGGAGCTGGAGAAGCTCGGCGCCACGCTGCTGGATGTGAGCCTGCCGCGCACTGAACTCTCGATCCCCGTCTACTACATCATCGCCCCCGCCGAAGCCAGCTCCAACCTGAGCCGTTTCGACGGTGTGCGCTACGGCCACCGCAGCAGCAGCCACACCGACCTGGCCAGCCTGTACCGCCACACCCGCAGCGAAGGCTTCGGCGCCGAAGTCAAGCGCCGCATCATGATCGGCACCTATGTGCTCAGCCACGGCTACTACGACGCCTACTATCTGCAGGCGCAGCGCCTGCGGCGAATGATCGCCGACGACTTCCAGCAGTGCTTCACGCGCTGCGACGTGATCGCGGGCCCGGTCGCGCCCACCGTCGCCTGGCCGCTCGGCGCACAAGGCGACGATCCCGTCGCCGCCTATCTGGCCGACATCTTCACGCTGCCGGCGAGCTTGGCCGGCCTGCCCGGCATGAGCATTCCCGCCGGCTTCGCGCAGTCGGCCGAAGGCGGCGGCATGCCCGTCGGCCTGCAACTGATCGGCGACTATTTCACCGAGGGCACCTTGCTGCACGCCGCGCACGCGTTTCAGCAGGCGACCGATTTCCACCTGCGATCGCCGTCTGCGGGGACACGGGGATGAGCCTGCCCGGCCGCCCGAAAGGCGAATGCTCCCGCTCGGCGGGACAGGCCGCAGGCCGAAGGGTGCACCAATGAGCGCGCCTGCGCTGACCCGCGGCTACGAGGTCGTGATCGGCCTGGAGACCCACGCCCAGCTCTCGACCGCGAGCAAGATCTTCAGCGGCGCTTCCACCGCCTTCGGTGCGGCGCCGAACACGCAGGCCTGCGCGGTCGACCTGGCCTTGCCCGGCACGCTGCCGGTGATGAACCGCGGCGCGGTCGAGCGCGCGATCCGCTTCGGCTTGGCGGTGGGCGCCACGGTGGCGCCGCTGTCGATCTTTGCGCGCAAGAACTACTTCTACCCCGACCTGCCCAAGGGCTACCAGATCAGCCAGTACGAGACGCCGGTGGTGCAGGGC
>JAYUPO010000097.1:0-4873 GCA_043760085.1 Burkholderiales bacterium | reverse complement strand
GTCCGTTCGGCGCGGGCGTTGTCGGCGGCCAACGCCAACGGTTCGAGCACGAAGAGTGTTGAGTCGAGCAATGGCGCCATTCAATACACCTTGGCCGGCAACTCGGGGGCGAACAATGGGCGGAAGAACCTGCCCCCCCCAACGACCACGGGTCAGTTGCCAGACGGCTCGTGGGCCTGGTCCAACCCCACCACCTGGGGCGGCACCGTCCCGGCGGCCGGCGCCAACGTGGCTGTGCCTGCCGGCAAGGTCATCACGCTCGATGTCTCGCCGCCTGCCCTGGCCGGTGTGCGCATCGAAGGCACCTTGCGCTTTGCGCGCGTCGACCTGGCGCTGAACGCCGGCTTCCTCGATGTCACTGGCGCACTGGAAATCGGCACGGCCACCCAGCCCTTTGCGCAACGGGCCACGATCACCTTGACTGGCGGCGAACCCACCACTGCCGACGGCGGGTTGGCGCGTGGCCTGCTTGTTCGTGGTGGTCGGCTTGATGTGTTTGGCGCCAGCCCGCAGCCCGTCTGGACCAAGCTGAACGAGCACGCGAACGCCGGCGCCACGGCGCTCACACTGAAAGACCCGGTGTCGGGCTGGCAAGCCGGCGACACCGTGGTGGTGGGCCCGACCGACTTCTATGGCGTGGCCAGCGCCGAGCGTCTGCCGCTGAGCCTGGCCAACCAGGCGCAGTTGACGCTGGGCGCGCCGCTGGCCAAGTTTCGCTGGGGCAAGCTTCAATACGTCACCAACAACGGCATGAGCCTGACGCCGGATGCGAGCTTCGTGCCGCCGGCCACACCCGCGCCCACAGAGCTTGATGAACGGGCTGCGGTGGCGAACTTGTCGCGCAACATCGTGATCCAGGGCGCTGACGATGCGGCCTGGCGCGACCGCGGTTTTGGCGCGCACGTGATGGTCACGGGCCTGGCCAGCAAGATCAATGTCGATGGCGTGGAGATCCGCCGCGCCGGCCAGTCCGGGCGCGTGGATCGCTATCCGTTCCACTGGAACCGGCTGAGCTACAACGACCAGGGCCAGTTGCTCGGCGATGCCAGCGGCCATGTCTTGCGCAACAGCAGCATCTGGGGTTCTTCGCAGCGCTGCGTCGTGCTGCAGGCTACCAACGGCGTGCAGGTCATCAACAACGTCTGCCAAGACATCAAGGGCCATGCCTTTGCCACCTTGGAGGGCGCTGAGCGGCGCAACCTCTTTGAGGGCAACCTGGCCTTGCTGATGCGCAGCCCGGCCAGTACCAAGCTGTTGCAGTTGCACGAGGGCCCCGATCTCTATCAGGCCGGACCGTCGGGCTTTTTCCTGACCAACCCCGACAACGTGGTGCGCGGCAACCACAGCGGCGACTCCATCGGCCCGGGGTTCTGGCTGTCTTTCGGCAGCAAGCCTGTCGGCAAGTCGGCCACCATTCCCATCATTCCTGACCGTATACCTTTCGGCGTGTTTCAGTTCAACACGGCCCACAGTTCCTTCACCGGCGGCGTGACGCTGGGCTGGGCCGTGGTCGATGCCCTGGGCAATCTCGGCGGGCGTCAATACACACCGGTGCTTGGTGGCACCGAAGCCGGCGAGCGGCAACGATTCCTGCTCAAGCGCATCGCGATCTACAAGAACATGAACGGCGCGCTGGCCAACGGGGTGTCCTTGCCCGACTATGAAGAGTTCACTACGGCCGACAACGTGGGCACCTACTTTCAGGGTAAGGTCGATGCCGGCAACATCACGCGCGGCCTGGCAGTGGGCTACAGCCTGAACAACCTGAGCCCCTGGCCGAGGACCTGGCCGGGCACGCCGCCGGTCGCGTTCGCTACCTACCATTCCATGGCCAACATGCATCGCAACACGGTGGTGTCGTTTCCCGTTGTCGACAAGCAACCCAGTGGCGCCTTCAACACCATCGACTACTACATCACCGCGGTCGATAAGGGCACGGTGCGCAACCCGGCCAACCGGTTGATCCAGGCGCATGCCGGCTATCGCGTGCCGCCGTTCAGTCTGGACCCGGCCACCGTCGCTACGGCCCAAACCACCTTGGCCAGCGCCATCTGGGATCCGCATGGATATTGGGGTGCGGCGAACCAGTTCTGGGTGCTGGATACCCCGTTCATGACGACCGGCGCCAACTGTCAATGGGTGGCACCGGCCGGCTCGAACGGCAAAAGCTGCGATGGGCAGTACTTCGCCGTCAATGCGTTTCAGACCGACTTCGACTCCAACCCGTACAACTTCCAGGCCCCTTTGTCGATCGAGCGACAGCAACCCGGCAGCGGCGTGAAACTGGGCAGCGTTGAAGTGGGCACCGGTACCCGGCCAGACGGCTTCAGGCACTTCGCGGCGCGCGCCTCCGGCCAGTTTGTCGTTCGCTTCCCGGGGCGCACCATGCCTAAGTGGGTACAGATGAACATCGGTAATGCGTTCCGCGACACCGACAACCTGGTGCTGGGCGTAGCGTTCGACCCCGCCTTGGCGCCGAGCGCCTATGTGGCCCTGTCGATGTACCGCGGCCATGCCGCTTCCGAGTTTCTGCCCGGGCAACCCCTGGCCCGGTACGGCAGGCAGTACACGCTGGCGGCCAGCTTGGCTGAGGTGCACGCATCGGCAGGGGACAAGATGTGGCAGGACAAGGCCAATGGCTTGGTATGGTTCAAGTACCGCGGTGGCCTGCCCTATCCCTACGCCCCGGTACCAAACTCTGACGATGAGATCTACCGCGACCACACCGTGATCATCCGCGGCCAGTAAAGTGAGTCGCTGCTGGCGCGGTCAGCGCGCCAGCACCGGCCCAAGCGCCGCCTGGCCTTGGGTGCAGCCCGCGTTGCGGCTACTGCGGGCTCAACTCGTCGATGAGCGCCTTCGTTTGGCGGATATTGCCGCCCCCTGAAGCGCCGAAGACGATGGACTCAATGCCCTTTTGCTCGCACACATAGGCAATGGCTTCGCGCGGCGAAATGGCGCCTGATGCCAGCACCGACATGGCAATCGGCCTGAACCGCCCCGAAGCGGCCAAGGCTTCATAAGTTTGAAGGCCGCCGCACATGCGAAAGCCGATCTTGTTGATGTTGGCGCAGATCACCGGGTTCTGTATGCCCAGTTCTTCGAGCACCGGCAGCAGGCGCGGCACGTTCATGGTGATGTAGCCCGGATCGGCACCATAGGCCTGGCGCACGTGATCGTGAAAGGTGCGCAGCAACTGCTTCATGCCCAGGCCCAGCAGCAGGTCGGTGATGACGTTCTGTACGAAGATCACCGGCGTCTTCAGGCCGTGGAACATCTTCATTTCAGCGTCGATCAGCAGGCGCAGGATGGTGTCGATGTCCTTGTTGGCCAGGGCCAGGCCGCCCTTGACCATGGCGCCCATGGCGCCGTCTTGTGGCAGGAACAGGCGCAGCGCTTCGATCATGCCGTGCTCGGTCACCGCATTGGCGTACTTGTGCGCGTACGGCATGCACGGGTAGAACTGGTAGTCGGGGTAGCGCTCGGGGTGGGCGCGGAAGTGATCGCAAATCTCGGCCACGCGGTCGTGCGTGGTGCACATGAAGGTGCGAATACCGGCTGCGTAGGCCAGGTCGAGCACCTCGATCATGGCCGACACATTCTGAAAGCGCATGCTCTGCGAACGCGCCTTCTCTTCCGACATGTGGTTGACGCCGAAGAACTGGTTGTCGCCAAACAGCACGCGGTCCATGGGGTTGCTGGGTTTCATCAAAAGGGCGCCCGGTTTCAGCCGAAGATTTTTTGCCAGACGCTGCGTGGCTGCTGCGCCGCCACACCTGCGCTCACTGCACCGGCCACCTGTTGGCCGGTGAACATGGCCACCACCCGGTCGGTTTGCAAGGCGCTGCGAAAGTTGTTCTCGCCGTCCAGGCGGCGCGCCTCGATGCTTTTCACGAAGTAGTCGATCTGCGCCGAGTACTCCTCACCGCGCAAATAGAACCAGACTTCTTCGGTCAGGTCGGTCGTGTAGCGCACCGTCCAGTGCTTGCCGGTGTCGGGCAGCGCGGCGTGCGGCTCGCGCAAGAAGATCTGGCACTCTTGGCGGTCGGCCACCAGCTTGCCGTTGGTGCCCCACAACGAGAGCTTGGTCGACATCTTGCGGTGGCTTTCGTCGCTCCAGTTCACGCACAACTGGCCCGACATGCCGCTGGCGTAATTCAAGGTGCCGTAGACCTCGTCATCAACACCGCGCGAGAACACGCCGTGGCGCACGACACCCGACACCGAATCGGGCGCGCCGGCAACGAAGTTCACCAGGTCGAGCGCATGGCAGGCGTAGTCGTACAGCGCACCACCGCCTTCGGATTTTTCCGAGCGCCAGGTGCCGCCCTTGGGCCGCAGCACCACCGGGCCGTAAGCCTCGGCGCGCACATGGTGCAGGGTGCCCAGGGCGCCCGAACGCGCGATGCGCGCTGCTTCCTTGAAGGCGCCCACAAAGCGGTAGTGGTAGCCCACCTGGGTAACCAGGCCCTTGCCTTGCGCCAGCGCCACCAGCCGCTCGCCATCGGCCACATCCAGCACGAAGGGCTTTTCGCAGAACACATGCAGGCCACGCTGCAAGGCCTTTTCAACCATGGCGGCATGCATCTTCGACGGCGTGGCCACCAACAGGGCGTCGAGTTTTTCGCGCTCGAGCATGCGGTCGAAATCTTCGTAGCAGTTCAAGCCGGTGTGCTTGGTCAGCACATCGTTGAGGTAGGTCATCGAGTCGCAGCCGGCCACCAGTTCCACCTGCGGGTGCGCACGCACGATGGCCAGGTGGGACAAGCCCATCTTCCCCAGGCCAACCATTGCCATTCGTACCGTCACCTTGACTCCCTTCCCAGTGCGTTTGCGCGCTCAAATCAACCCGGCATGCTAATGCACGGAGCTG
>JAYUPO010000096.1:0-4879 GCA_043760085.1 Burkholderiales bacterium | reverse complement strand
GAATGGGGCCGCGCCGCCACCAACGACCTGGTGCGCAGCAAGATCAAGATCAAGAGCCTGAACTTCATGCGCGGGCGCACCTTCCTGAACAAGTTCGTCATCATCGACGAGGCGCAGAACCTGAGCCCCAAGCAGATGAAGACGCTCATCACCCGCGCCGGCCCGGGCACCAAGATCGTCTGCCTGGGCAACCTGGCACAGATCGACACGCCCTACTTGACTGAAGGCTCCAGCGGCTTGACGTATGCGGTGGACCGCTTCAAAGGCTGGCCCCATGGCGGGCATGTGACGCTGGCCAGAGGCGAGCGTTCGCGCCTGGCCGACTACGCCAGCGAAGTGCTTTAACGTTCCAGATCAGCCCACCCCGCGCCAGCGCAAGAAGGTGGCGAAGCGTGGCACGCCGGCAGCGGTGACGCCGCGGTAGGTGTAGGTCACCACCTCGCCCACTCGCGGCGGCTGCTCGCGCTGAGCGTCACTCAAGCCGCTGCCCAGGGCAAATTCCACGCCGGCAGCGTTGCGCACTTGCAGCGCACCCAAGCGGCCAGCGTGCTTGCCGCGGCCGGGCAAGTGGCCAATGACCATGGCCTCGGCGTCCTGGTGCGGCTTCAGCTTGAGCAGCACCGCTTGGCGCCCGGTGACATACGGCGCATCGGCCCGGTGCAGCATTAAGCCTTCACCGCCCGCCTTGACCACCGCTTGCAAACGCGCGTGCAGTGCGGCGTTGGAAGGCACGACATGTTGTTCTACCGAGAACAGCTGCGGCCACAACAAGGGGTCGATCAAAGCCTGCAAACGGGCATGCCTGGCGGCAAAGCTGCCGGCAGCGCCCGGCAGCTCAAACACCATGAAGCGAACTTGTTGCCAGGCAGCATCGGGCGCTTGCTGGCGCCGCGCCAGCGCAGACAGTTCTTCAAAACGCCCGCGGCCGAGCCACAGCTCACCGTCCAGCGCAACGCGCGGCAAACGCGCCAGGAACCACGGCGGCGCGGCGATGACACCGCCGCCGCGAAAGCGCAGCACCTCGCCGTCCCAAAAGGCGCGCACGCCATCGAGCTTTTCGCTCACCAGGAAGCCGGCTGGGTCGACATCCGGCGCCGCTTCCCTGGCCAGCAGCAAGGCCGGCGCGCCGGTTGGCACGCGCGCCAGGGCGCCGGTGCAGAACAGGCTCAATGAGCCCAGGATTGCGCGGCGCAGCGGGTTGAAGACGGTCATGGCGGCACTTTCGTGAATCGATGTGCCGCAGTGTCGAGCGCGCCTGGCGCCACGCCCATCCCCCGCCAGGCTGGATGCCGGGGGCCCCAGAACGGGGGTGAACGGCGCGGCCGTTGGCTTCAGCGCGCCTTGGCTTCGGCCAGCGCCTTTTTCGGGTGCATCAACATGCGCCGGCCGTCTGGTGTGGCCTCGGCGGTGCGTGTCATCAGTTCGATCAACTGCACGGGCGTCAATGTCGGCTTCACGGCCAGCAACTTTCCCGCCAGATTGGCGGCCTGGGGTGCGGCCATCGACGTGCCCGACAACGCCACCCGCGAGCCACCGGGCAGAAAGCTCTCAACCTGGTAGCCGTTGGCATGCAACTTCACGGTCGGGCCATAGCTGGTGAAGCCGGCTTCGTCGCCCGCACGGTCCACCGCGCCAACCGTGAGCAGATTGGGCAGCACGATGTCAGCCGGCATGCTTTCGGTGAAGCTCGCGTCGCTGTTGGAGTTGCCCGCCGAGGCGATGAACAGGATGCCGGGCGCGCCGGCCATGGCGGCAGTCAGGCCGCGCTTGCCGATGTCGTAGATCTCGCGCGCCAGCGCCTTGCGTTCATCGGGTGTCTTGCCGATGCCGCACTTTTCAAGCTCGCTTTCGGTGTCGCCCACGCTGCCACCCCAGCTCATGTTCACCACGCGCACGCCATGGCGCTTGAAGAACGCGACAGTGGTGTGGCCGTTGGCCGCGTCGCGCCGTGCCAGTTCAAGGCTCGGGCACGGGTCGGGCTTGAGCGTGTGGCCGAACTCGATGCGTGCCACCAGCAGCCGCGCATGCGGGTTGCCGGCCAGGGTGATGCCGGCCACGTGCGTGCCGTGCTCATAGTTGCCGGCCAGGTTGATCTCTTCGATCGCGGCCTTGTATTGCTCGGGCGCCAGGCTTGAAAGCCATTGCTTCACCTGCGAGGCCTCGTCGCTGTCGACGTTCGACTGCAAATCGGAAAAGCCTTTTGACCGCTGCACCATTTGCGGCAGCTTGCCACGCAATTCGAGCGGAATCGGCGCCAGCGCCTGGTTCGAAGGCCGGGCGTATTTGTCGAACGCCACCAGCAACGGTTGGCCCGCGGCGGTGCGCAAGACCTGTGGCGCGAACAGCTTCGTGTCCACCCCGCTGTCCCACACTGCCAGGCGCACCGGGCTGTATGGGCCCTTGGCGGGCAGCGTGAAGTCGCGTGCGTTCCAGATGTCGGGCTTGTCGATCTTGTGACGCGCCAGGTAGCCACTCAAGCCCTCTACCCAAACCGGTTTCAAAGGCAGGATGGCGGCCAGTGACAAGCGCGCGTAGATCAGGCCGGGCACGCTTTCATTGGTGAGGCTGCCGTTGGCATCCACCAGCGGCTGCAAGACTTCGCGCACCCGGCCCAGCGCCAGGCCTACGCTGCCGATTTCGGCACTCATCTTCAGTTCGCGCACCTCGTTGGCCACCACCTCGTACGGCATGGCATTCAACTGCGCCGCCAGCTCGCCGGCCACGGCATCACGGAACGCGGCGCTGCCCGGCGCATGCTGGCGCGCCGCACCGGCGAGCAAGCGCAGGCGCAGGGCCGACATCAGCTTGTCGGCTGGTTTGTCTTGCATCGCGCGCCTGCTCCGCCCGGTTCAGCGCCTGTTCGAAGCGGCCATCCAGGTAATCCAGCACCGCCAGCAGCGTGATCAATTCGCGCTGCGTGCCTTTGTCGGCGATCTCATGGCCCGCCAGCACGCTTTCGGTGTCGCGCCGCACCGCCGCGGCCAGGGGCGCGAAGCGTTCGGCCGAGCGCACGATCTCATCGAGCCGGCCTTGCAGCGGGTAGGTGAAACGCGGCAGATCGGCGGCCTTCTCGATGCGGGGTTTGGTTTGTGCCCAGGCCGTATGCAAGGGCGTGGCACAGGCCAACAGCGCAACCAGGAGGCAGGCGAATGCAGGACGGCGATGGTTCATGACAACACGCTTGAAAAGGGCAATGAAGCCGATGCTAGCCCTGCCCTGTGAGGGTGCGCAGCCCGACTTCGCCCTACTTCTGCGCCGCCACCTGGCTGATGTTCAGCAGCGCTTCCTCATAGCGCTCGATGCTGTCTCGCCGCTCCCTGGCCAGCCGCAGCAACTGGCTGCGCGGCACAACGCGGGCGGCGTCGGCCACTTTGCGCTTCCAGTCCGGCTTGCTGCAATTGGCCGCGGGCGAGTCGTCCAAAGTCTTGAAGACCCTGTTGCCGTAAACGTTCAGCGCCAACAGGCCGGCTTGCAGCGCAGCCTCGATCTGCACCAACTGCTTGGCGGGCTCGGCAACTCCCAAGCCAGGCAGCAAGCTGCCCAGCTTGTCGCGCGGCGCACTCAGGTGGTTGTTATCCAGGTCCGCCAGGCCTTGCTTGAACTCATCAAGCTTGCACAGTTCATCCTTGCCCGCCGTGGCGCCGCTGACCAACTTGTCAACGGCCTTGCTCACATCGGTGAGCTGCTGCTGCAAGTCAAGCGCGGTCGCGCGCGTGGCCTGGGCATAACGTTCGGCGTAACGCGCGCGCAAGGCCAGCAGCGGCGCGCCGTCCTGGCTGTCCAGGCCGTCAAGCTGGTCGCGCAGGCGCGTCTTTTCAGCCGCATCGCTGCTGCCATCAATGCGCATTTGGATGTCATGGCGTTTGAGCAAGTTGGCGTTTAGCCGGCCGCCGGCATTGAACAAGGCCAGGCTGGTGGCTGACTTGAAGATCGCCTCGGGATCCGAGCTGTAGGCCTTGACGTACCAGTTACCCACATCGTCTTTGGCCAGCACAAAGTTGGTGAAGCCGCCACCGCCCACGTTCACGGTGTTGATGTTTTGCCAGTTGAGTTTGTCGAGTTGGTCTTTGCGTAAATTAGTGCCACGCAGCTTGCTCGTTGGGTCGATGTACTTCAGCCATTCGATCAGCATGTTGCGGTGTTGCGGGTCGCCACCATTTTGCAGGTCGCTGTTGGTGTGAACGCTGCGCAGATAGTCGCTCGCCGGGCGCAGGTAGATCATCGACGTACGCTGCTCGTAGGCCACGTTGACGGCCGCCAACAGGTACTCTGCGCCCGCAACGTCACCTTGCGCCAAAGCGCGAACACGCTGCGCGCGCAGGCTGGCGATCAACTCGTCCACGACGTTTAGCTGACTGGCACTGGTGCAGGGTTCGGAACATGTGGGAACTGAAACCACCCTGGCATTGGCTGCTTTGCGGCGCGCCAGGGCAATGTCGTCTGCGCTGGGCTTGTTGCTGCCGGCGGGTACGGTCAGGTTCTCCAGCTTCACCTTCAGCAGGGCCAGCATGCCTTGCTCATCGTTCACGCCGCCCGCACTGCCTTGCGCCAGCAACTCGCTGCGCACCAGGTTGAGCACAGCGGCAATGCGGCTCGACTCGTCAGCTTCAGTGCGGTGCTTGGTTGCGGCGTCAATCGCCTCCCGGTTTGATTGACTTAGTGCAGCAACCTTGTCGCGCTGCTTGCGCACCTCCGTCTCAAGTTTGCTGCGCTTGTCTTGGCGTTGCGCCAGGCCTTTGGCAGCAAGCGTCACGTCCTGGTCTAACCTACTTGTCATGAGACTTATTCCAATGAGCGTTCAAGATGAGACGAAATATGGCATGCTTCAGGTTGTCTTCAACAACCGGAGCTTGCCATGGCGAGACCACGAGTGGTGGAC
>JAYUPO010000095.1:0-2016 GCA_043760085.1 Burkholderiales bacterium | reverse complement strand
CAGGCGCAGGCCGAAGACACCGTGCGCAGCGATCCATTGGTGCTGGAAATGCTGGCGCAGTTCAAGGGCGCGCGCATCGTGCCGGGCTCGATCAAACCGTTGTAGTCAACACTGTCAAAGAGGAAGCAATCATGATGAAGGGCCAACTCGCCGGGCTGATGAAGCAGGCCCAGGCGATGCAAGAAAACATGAAGCGCGCGCAAGATGAGCTTGCCAGCGTCGAAGTCGAAGGCCAGAGCGGCGCGGGGTTGGTGAAGGTGACCATGACCTGCCGCAACGACGTCAAGCGCGTGAGCATCGACGCCAGCTTGCTGGCCGAAGACAAAGACATGCTCGAAGACCTGGTGGCCGCCGCCTTCAACGACGCCGTGCGCAAGGCCGAGGCCACCAGCACCGAGCGCATGGGCAAGCTCACCGCCGGCATGCCCTTGCCGCCCGGCATGAAGCTGCCGTTTTGATGCGTGAAGACCGGCTGGCGGGCTTGATCGACGCCCTGCATGCCCTGCCCGGTGTGGGGCAGAAGGCGGCCCAGCGCATGGCCTACCAGCTCTTGCAGCACGACCGGCGCAGCGCCGAGCGCCTGGCCGCGGCGCTGCTGGCCGCGGTGCAGCATGTGCAGCATTGCCAGCGTTGCCACACCTTCAGCGAAGACGCGCTGTGCCGCACCTGTGCCGACGCCGGGCGCGACGCCGGCCAACTGTGCGTGGTCGAGTCTCCCGCCGACCAGGCCGCGATGGAACGCACCGGTTCGTACAAGGGCTTTTACTTTGTGCTGCTGGGCCGCCTGAGCCCGCTCGATGGCGTGGGCACGGCCGACATCGGCGCGGCTGCCTTGCTCGAGCGCGCGGGCGATGGCCTGGTGCAGGAGGTGATCATGGCCACCGGCTTCAGCGCCGAGGGCGAGGCCACGGCCTACGCCCTGGCCGAAGCGTTGCGCGCGCGCGGCTTGAAGGTCACCCGCCTGGCGCGCGGGGTGCCGGCGGGCAGTGACATCGAATACGTTGACCTGAGCACCATCGCGCACGCCTTGGCAGACCGGCGCTGAAGCGGCACGCTGCTCGGCGCCTCAAGGCCTTGCCATAGCCGGCACGCTGTGCAGTTCAGCCGCGACGCGGCCGGGTGGTCGCAACGCGCACGGCACCACGGCTGCCGTTGCCGGCCGCAGCCTTGCGCACGCCGCCCTTGCCGGCGCGAGTGGCCACTTGGCGCTTGCCGGCCTGGGGCAGCATCACCACCACTGCCCTGCCCGGCGCAAAACGCGCGTTGGCGGGCACACCATTCCACTGCGCCACCTGAAGCGCGCTGACCTTGTAGCGCGCCGCTACCGCGGCCACGGTGTCGCCCTTCTTGCCGGCCTGGAACGTGACCTTGCGCAGCGGCGGGTGGTCTGGCGCCAGGGCCAGCATGGCATGGTCAGCCACCTGAGTGCTGACATCGGCATCGCGCTGCGGGCTGCGCGACACCAGCAGCGTGGAGCCCGCCTTGACCAGCATGCGCGGCGGGATGCGGTTCACTTCACGCAGCGTGTCTTCGCTCATGCCCACTTGCCGTGCGGCGTCGGCGGCGCGCAGCGTCTTGGGCACGGTCCAGGCGGTCCAACTGGCCAGCGGGCCGCGGTGCTTGGGCAGGTTGCGAATGAAGGCCGCGGCGTTGTCGAAAGGCAGCAGCACCTGCGGCGTGCCCGAAGCCAGGATCACCGGCTTGTTCATCTGCGGGTTCAGGGCGTGGAATTCTTCCAGCGGCAGCCCAGCCAGGCGCGCGGCCACCGCCACGTCGATGTCACGCGCGATCTTCACGCTCAGGAAGTAGGGGTGGTTCTCCAGGGCGGGCAAGGTCAGGCCGAAGCTTTCCGGGCGCTTGACGATGTTTTTGATCGCCTGCAACTTGGGCAGATAGTTGCGCGTCTCGTCGGGCATTTGCAGGCTTTCGTAATTCACCGGCTTGCCCTCGGCGCGGTTGCGTTCTTGCGCGCGGTTCACACTGCCCGGGCCCCAGTTGTAGGCCGCCAGCGCGAGC
>JAYUPO010000094.1:0-13585 GCA_043760085.1 Burkholderiales bacterium | reverse complement strand
GCGGTGAAGTTAAACGAAAATAAATAATTTGCGGGACAGTCCGCAGTCGCGAAGCGGCAAGCCCTGTCCCCAACTAAATAGAGGCAAAACATGGACATCGTATCCCCCACCATTACCAACCTGATCATTTTTGTGCTGGCCATCTACGTGGGTTACCACGTGGTCTGGACGGTCACGCCCGCGCTGCACACGCCCTTGATGGCGGTGACCAACGCCATTTCGGCCATCGTCATCGTCGGCGCCATGCTGGCCGCGGCACTCACAGAAACCACGCTGGGCAAGACCATGGGCGTGCTGGCCGTGGGGCTGGCGGCGGTGAACATCTTCGGCGGCTTTCTCGTCACGCGGCGCATGCTGGAGATGTTCAAGAAGAAAGAAAAGAAAGCCGCAGTGGAGGTGCAGAAATGAGCCTGAGCCTCGTCACGCTGCTGTACCTGGTGGCCAGTGTCTGCTTCATCCAGGCGTTAAAAGGCCTGAGCCACCCGACCACGTCGATCCGCGGCAACCTGTTCGGCATGGCCGGCATGGCGATCGCCGTGCTCACCACCGCCGCACTCATAGTGAAGTTAAGCGGCGGCGCGGGCCTGGGCATGGGCTGGGTGCTGCTCGGCCTGGTGGTCGGCGGGGGCTATGGCGCCTGGCGCGCCAAGACGGTTGAGATGACCAAGATGCCCGAGCTGGTGGCGTTCTTCCACAGCATGATCGGCCTTTCAGCGGTGTTCATCGCCATCGCCGCGGCGGTGGAGCCTTGGGCCTTTGGCATCACCACGAAATTGGTCAACGGCGTGGGTGGCGAAATCCCCACCGGCAATCGGCTTGAACTGGCGCTGGGCGCGGCCATTGGCGCCGTCACCTTCAGCGGCTCGGTCATCGCTTTCGGCAAGCTTTCGGGCACCTACAAGTTCCGTCTGTTCCAGGGTGCGCCGGTGCAGTTTGCCGGGCAGCACCTGCTCAATGCGCTGATGGGGCTGGCCATGCTGGCCTGCATCGTGGGCTACACGCTGACGCAATCGAACCTGTTCTTTGCGCTGATGCTGGTGCTGGCCTTTGTGATCGGCGTGACGCTCATCATTCCCATCGGCGGGGCCGACATGCCGGTGGTGGTGAGCATGCTCAACAGCTACTCGGGCTGGGCCGCGGCGGGCATCGGCTTTTCGCTCAACAACGCGATGTTGATCGTGGCCGGCTCACTGGTCGGCAGCTCGGGCGCGATCCTGAGCTACATCATGTGCAAGGCCATGAACCGCTCGTTCTTCAACGTCATCCTCGGCGGCTTTGGCGGCGAGGTCACCGTGGCCGCCGCCGGCGGTGCCGTGCAGCGGGCGGTTAAAAGCGGCAGCGCTGATGACGCTGCCTTCGTGCTGGGCAATGCCGAAACCGTGGTCATCGTGCCTGGCTATGGCCTGGCGGTGGCGCGCGCGCAGCATGCGGTGAAGGAACTGGCCACCAAGCTCATCGCCAAGGGCATCACGGTCAAGTACGCCATCCACCCCGTGGCCGGGCGCATGCCGGGCCACATGAACGTGCTGCTGGCCGAGGCTGAAGTGCCCTATGACCAGGTGTTCGAAATGGAAGACATCAACGGCGAATTCGGCCAGGTTGACGTGGCCATCATCCTGGGCGCGAACGACGTGGTGAACCCGGCGGCGCACACCAAGGGCAGCGCCATCTACGGCATGCCCATCCTCGAGGCCTACAAGGCCAAGACCGTGATCGTCAACAAGCGCAGCATGGCTTCGGGCTACGCCGGGCTGGACAACGAACTGTTCTACATGGACAAGACCATGATGGTCTTTGGTGACGCCAAGAAGGTGGTGGAGGCGATGGTGAAGGCGGTGGAGTAGGGGCGGGCTTGCTTGAGGCAAGCCCGTGAAGTGGACATAGCGGCCGGCGTTATTTCAGGATGCCTGCACCGGCTTGATGGGCCGCCGACCACAGCGGCAGCGGCGATTTGTAATACACTGGCGTCGCATCGTGTATTACTTTCGGGAATCACCATGACGCTGACCGTTCGCCTGCAACCCGAACTCGAATCGGCGCTCGCGTTGCACTGCACCGAGCGCGGCGTGACCAAGAGCCTGGTGGTGCAACAAGTGCTGGCCGAGTACCTGGCACGCCCCGGCGCACAGCGTTCGCGCCGCAACGCCGCGCCAGCGCAGCCGGCCGAGCCCAGCGCCAACTACCGTGCCTTCGAGGCCGCGGGGCTGATCGGTGCCGGCGACCTGGGTGGCCGCTCGGCCGACAAGGCCCGCGTGCGCGAAGTCATCGCGCAGCGCATGGCCGCTCGCAGCGCCAAGCGCAAGCCTTGATGCCCGTGGCATCAAGGCAGCAGCCCACGCCCGAGGCGGTGCTGGTGGATACCGGCCTGCTGGTCGCGCTTTATTCGGCGGGTGACCCCTTGCATGCCGCGGCGCGGCACTGGATGGCGGCCTTTCGCGGTGCGCTGCACAGCGTGGGTTCCGTGTTGGCCGAGACGGCGTGGCAACTGCCGGCGCGAGACCGCCGGCTGGTCGCCAGCCTGGCCGGCACGGGCGTCGTGCGCCTGCATACGCCAGACGCCAAGGGCTATGCGCGCATGGCCTGGCTGCTCGACAAGTACGCCGACATCGACCCCGACTGGGCCGATATCGAACTGGTTTGGCTGGCCGAAGCGACCGGCATCCACCGCATTGCGACCGTGGACGCCGCCGACTTCGGCCTCTATCGCCTCAATGGCCGGCGCCGGTTCGACATCGTCTGGCCGGCTTAAGCATGCCCATGCCTGCTCAATGCAATGGGGGCCACGGGCCCATTTTCTTCATGGAGTCGAACACACAAGCCTATGCCGCATCATTTATACTTATTCACCTCAAAGGTGAATGAAAATGGAAGTCAGCTTCGCCGACATTCGCCTGAAGAAGACTTTCGAATCGAATTCAGATCGGAAGAAGCGATACGGCGAGCCTGCCGCAGGCAAGCTCAAGATGCGACTCGACGACCTTGACGCCGCGCAGAACATGGAAGACCTGCGCAACCTCCCTGGCCACTGGGAAGAACTCAAGGGTGACAGAAGGGGTCAGTTCTCCTGTCGCCTCGCTGGGGGCTTGCGCCTCATCGTTGCCCCGCGGCGCCAACCGCCGCCAACCAAACCTGATGGCGGGCTGGACTGGCGCTCTATTGATCAAGTGACCGTTCTCGAAGTGGTGGACTACCATGACTGAATCATTGGCGATCTATGCCCCGCGCGAGGTAACGCCACCCGGCGACACTTTGCGAGACCTGATGGAAGAGCGCTCGCTCACCCAGGCAGAGTTGTCCCGCCGCTTGGGCCGCCCATCGCAGGCCGTTAACGAAATTGTTGCCGGCAAGAAGGAAATCACAGAAGACACGGCCCTCGAACTGGAGCGTGTGCTCCAGGTGCCCGCGCACTTCTGGCTGGCACGAGAGGCGCGGTATCGCGAATACCTGGCCCGTCAACGGGCGGTCGATGTCAACAAGACTCACCAGCCCTGGTTGCAAAGATTTCCTTTGAAAGCACTGCAAGACGCCGCCGTGCTGCCGAGTGGGCGATTGACGGCTGCCTTTGCAGAGCAACTGGTGGAGCCGCTGCTGCGCTTCTTCGGCGTAGCTTCGCCAGAAGGCTGGGCGGCGCAGTACGACCATTTGCAAGCCCAGTTCCGCCGTGCCAAGCCTGACAAGCAGACCGATGTGGCGGCCATCACGGCGTGGCTACGGATGGGGGAACTGCAGGCCAGTCGCCTACCCCTGGCTGATTTCGATGCCGCGGCACTGGAGGCAGCCTTGCCCGGCATGCGCGCACTCAGCCTGCAACCGGCCGAGTACGTTGGCTCTGAGCTGGCACGCCAATGCGCGCAGGTTGGCGTGGCGCTCGTGCTCGTCCCCGCGCTGCCCAGCACGCACGTGACCGGTGTCGCACGGTGGTTGGGCGGCAAGCCGCTGATCCAGCTGTCGCTGCTCGGCAAGTGGAACGACGGCTTCTGGTTTAGCTTCTTCCACGAAGTGGCGCATGTGCTGAAGCACCCGATGCGTGCCATCTTCCTGGACGACGCAGCTTCTGGCGGCACGACCTTATCGGCCGAAGAGCTGGAGGCCAATCGTTTCGCCGCTGACGTTCTGGTGCCGCGTATCCACCAAGCCGAATTGCTGGCCCTGCCCTTGGATCGCGCGAGCGTCGAGCATTTCGCTCGGCGCATTGGCCTGCATCCAGGCATCGTGGTCGGCCAACTGCAACACCGCAGGCGCATCGGCTACGCGCACGCACTCACAAAGCTGAAGGCGCGGTACAGCATCAAGGCCGCCTGATTTGTCCGCACACGATGCCCACACTTGACTGGCTGAACCGCGACGACGCCTTCCACATGGCCCAGCGCGTGCCCACGCGTGTTGCGCCCGCACACGCAATGCGGCGCGGCGGGGCCTGAATTCGGCACTGCGGCGGCGCCAGACAACCTGCTGATCCAGGGACAACCTGGAAGCGCTGAAAGCCCTGCTGCCGTTCTACCGCGGCCGCGTGAAGTGCATCGTCATCGACCCGCCCTACAACACCAAGAGCGCGTTCGAACACTACGACGACAACCTGGAACACAGCCAGTGGCTCACGCTGATGTTGCCGCGGCTGCAACTGTTGAGGGAACTGTTGAGCGACGATGGTTCGATCTGGGTCACCATCGACGACAACGAGGGGCACTACCTCAAGGTGTTGATGGATGAGGTGTTTGGGCGCGGGAATTTCGTGGCCAACGCTGTTTGGCAGAAGAAATACACCGTCGCCAACGATGCGAAGTGGCTGGCGGACACGCACGACCACGTACTCCTTTACGCGAGGGTAAAGGAGACTTGGCGGCCTAATCGTCTTCCGCGAACCGAGGCGATGGATAAGCGCTACAGGAACCCTGACAACCACCGCAACGGACCGTGGAAGGCCACGCCCATTTACGCGAAACGGACGCCGTCGGAAGGGGAAGCTGCCTTCACGTATAGGTTCAAGAACGGCGTGGTGTGGTCGCCGCCAGCAGGCACGACGCCACGCTTTCCTTCGGATGAGTTGGCGCGCATGGAAGCAAACGACGAAATTTGGTTCGGCGCTGAAGGAACCGCGACGCCGTCCCGAAAGACATTCCTCGGCCGGTTGACGATCGAGAGTCCACCAAGCGCAACGATCTGGCTGCACTCAGACGCAGGCAATAACCACGAGGCCCGCGACGAGAGCAAGCTCATTGACGCGACAGAGGTCTTTGGAACCCCAAAGCCCGAGAGATTGATGCAGCGCATATTGGCTCTCGCCACCCACCCCGGTGACCTCGTCCTCGACAGCTTCCTTGGCAGCGGCACCACCGCTGCCGTGGCGCACAAGATGGGCCGGCGCTGGGTGGGCATCGAGATGGGTGAACACGCCATCACGCATTGCCTGCCGCGCCTGCAAAAGGTGCTTGAAGGCGAACAGGGTGGCATCAGCGTGGCGGTGAACTGGCAGGGCGGCGGCGGCTTTCGCGTGCTGCAACTCGGCGCGCCACTGTTCGATGCGCAGGGCGATATCCACCCCGAGGTGCGCTTCGCCGACCTGGCCGCCTTCATCTGGATGCGCGAAACCGGCCTGGCCCTGCCCGCGTTGACGCCCGGCACGCCGTTGCTCGGCGTTCACGGGCGTGACGAGTCCGCGCCCGCGGCACGGCCGGGCACGGCCTACCTGCTGCTGTTCAACGGCGTGCTGGGTGACCTGCGCCCGGCCGGCGGCAACGTGCTCACCGGCGCCGTGCTCGCTGCGCTGAATGCAACTTGCCCACATACCGGCCCGCGCGTGATCTATGGCGAAGCCTGCCGCCTGGGCCCGGCACGGCTGGCGGCCGAGGGCATCACTTTCAAGCA
Organism: Burkholderiales bacterium; assembly: GCA_043760085.1. Classification (GTDB taxonomy): domain Bacteria; phylum Pseudomonadota; class Gammaproteobacteria; order Burkholderiales; family Burkholderiaceae_C; genus Rubrivivax. Next base: position 7,720 of record JAYUPO010000094.1, on the reverse strand, counting down.
ACTGCCGCACGCGGTGCCGAAATGACAAGCTTCACCCTCAAGCGCTACCAGGCGCAGGCGCTTGACGCCTTGGCCGCCTACTTGCGCGAAGCACGCCTGGCGGGTGCCCGCTCGGCCTTCGAGAGCCAAACCGGCTACGGCTACAACCCCGAGCCCTTTGGCGAAACACCTTGCGTGTGCCTGCGCATCCCCACGGGCGGCGGCAAGACGCTGCTGGCCGCGCATGCGCTGGGCCGCATGGCGCGCGAATACCCTTCACTGGCGCCGCAGCCGCTGGCGCTTTGGCTGGTGCCCAGCGAAACGATTCGCGCGCAAACGCTGAACGCGCTGGCCAGCCCCGGCCACCCATTCCGTGAAGCGCTGGCGCAGGGTTGCGGTGAAAGCGTGCGCGTGTGCAGCCTGGAAGACGTGGCCACCTTGTCGCCGCAAGACTTCGATGCCTGCGCCGTGGTGGTGGTGGCCACCATCCAGAGCTTTCGCATTGAAGACACTGATCAACGCAACGTGTATGCCTTCAGTGAAGCCTTCGAGCCGCACTTTCGCGGCCTGCCGGCTAACGCTTCAAATGCGCTGCTCGGCTTGCCGAATGCTTGCGTCACGGCTGAGGAAGCGGCCAGCGCCAAGGCCGGGCGCGAGATGCTGGGCCGCTTCGTGGGCCAGCCGCGCTGGAGCCTGGCCAATTGGCTGGCGCTGCGCCAGCCGTATGTGATCGTTGACGAGGCGCACAACACCAAGACCGAGCGCAGCTTCGAAGCACTCAAGCGCCTGAACCCGGCGTTGATTCTTGAACTCACCGCCACGCCCGTGCCCAAGCGCACGAATGTGTTGTTCCATGTCTCGGCGCAACAGCTTCAGGCCGAAGCCATGATCAAGATGCCCATTGCGCTGATCGAGCACTTGCGCGGGTGGCAAGCGGCAGTGTTCGATGCGGTGCAGAACCAGCGCCTGCTGGAAGCCGAGGCGCAGCAAGAAGAAGCTGAAGCGGGGCCGAACCAAGGCGCTTACATCCGCCCATCGTGCTGCTGCAAGCGCAGAACAGCACCGAGCCGGTGAACGTGGACGTGCTGCGCGCGCACCTGGTTGACGAGTTGCACATTCCCGCTGAACAGGTGAAGGTGGCCACCGGCACGCTGCGTGAACTGGACGGGTTGAATCTTTCCAGCCGCGCCTGCCCGGTGCGTTTCATCATCACCGTGCAGGCCTTGCGCGAAGGCTGGGACTGCCCCTTCGCCTACATCCTGTGCTCGATACAAAACATCCGCTCGGCCACGGCGGTGGAACAGTTGCTCGGCCGCGTGCTGCGCATGCCCTATGCCATAAGGCGCAGCCGGCCGGCGCTGAACAAGGCTTACGCGCATGTGACCGAAACCGAAACCGGCCAGGCCGCCAATGCGCTGGCCGACAGGCTGATCGACGGCATGGGCTTCGACCCGCTGGGCATGGCGTCGATGATTGCGCCGCAACTGCCGTTGGACTTCGCGCGCGATGACGGGCCGCTGTCTACCACGGCTGCGCAAGCGCTGGCTTTGCCGTCGTTGATGGTGGAGATGCCCGCCGGCAAGCCGCTGCCACAAGCTGTGGCCGAAGCCGTGGCGCAAGGCATCGCCACGCTCAGCACCAATGGCGAACGCCAGCGCATTCAGGTGCGCGGCACGGTGAGCGAGGCCATGGCCAGCGAATTGGCCGCCGCCCACCGCGGCAAACAGCGCGAGCAGGTGGCGCAAAACATCGAGCGCCACAACGCGCTGGTGGCCGCGGTGCAAGCGCCTTGTCACCGCGGCGAACGCTTCGCGCCGGTGCCGCGCCTGTGCGTGCGCTTGGGCGGCGTGCAAGGCGAACTGCAACTGCTGGAACGCGAGGCGGTCACGAGCGAGGCCGATCTGAACCTGCTGGCGCAGCCGGTTGCGCTGCCGGGCTTCCAGATGGCCGAGCAGGGCACGCAGTGGGATTTGTACCTCGACGGCCAGCGCCTGCGCGTGGGCCGGGGGGACGCCACACAACTGCCGCTGGACGGCGTGCGTTCCAGCATCAGCGAAGAAGACCTGGCGCGCTGGCTGGCCGATGAACTGCAACACCCCACGCATAACGCCGCGGTGGATGTGACGCCGGCCCACCTGCGCGCACTTGTGCTGGCCACGCTGCGCCACCTGGTGCATGAGCAGCGCATTCCCCTCGAACAATTGGCGCGCCAGCAGTACCCGCTGGTGCAGCGCCTGGCGGCGCGCATTGCCGAATTGCGCGATCAATCAACCCGCGCCGCGTTCACGCAACTGGTGCTGGATGGTGGCTGGGCCATCGAGGCCAGCGCTGCCCACAGCTTTCACTTCGACATTGCCAGCTACCCGGTGCCGGCAAACAAGCGCTACAGCGGCCGGCAACGTTTTGACAAGCACTTCTACCCCGTGCTGCACGACCTGGCAGACGGCGGCGAAGAGATGCGCTGCGCCGTGGCCATCGACGGCCACGCGCAGGTGGCACGCTGGGTGCGCAACATCGACTCCGACCCCGAGGCGGGCTTCTGGTTGCCCACGTCAAGTGGCCGCTTCTACCCCGACTTTGTGTGTGAGCTGCGCGACGGGCGTTTGCTCGTTGTCGAATACAAAGGCGAGCATTTACGCGGCGTGCCCAAGGAAATCGAGAAAGGCCAGGTCGGCCGGGTCTGGGCCGAGCGCAGCCAGGGGCGCTGCCTGTTTGCGCTGGTGTTCAAGCTGGAAAGGGGCTTGAACGTGGCGCAGCAACTCGACACTGCGCTGCGTTGACCGTCAGCTTGACCTTCAGCGCTCGGCAATGTAGTGCTGCAACTGCGGCACTTCGCCCGGCGCCAGGTGCGTGCGCACGGTGGCTTCGAGTTCTTGGTCGGCCATGGTGGCGCGGGCGCGCTGGTGCAGGTAGTCAGCCCAACTGGTCACGATGAAGCGTTCAACGAAGCGTTGCGGGTCGGCCAGGTCGCGGTACACACGCCAGAAGGTGGCGCCGTCGCGCCGGCGCGGGCCGCGCAACAGGGCGACGGCGTCGAGAAAGGCCTCGGCGTTTTCGGCCTCGATGCGATAGCCGATTTCCACCGCCACCGGGCCGGCCTCGGGGTCGGGCTGATGCGCCACGAACAGGTCTTCGGATAACGGCGCCAGCGTGACTTCATTCAGTTCGCCCATGCGCAGCGGAAACGCCCGCGCCAGCAACAGGCCGGCGGCCATGCTGGCGCTGGCCAGCCACAGCGTGGGCGCCAGCCCGAGCAGGCCCGACAGCGCGCCCCACAGCGCCGAGCCCAGCGCAAAGGCCCCGAGCGCGGCCAACACATGCAGCGCGCTGGCCCGCGCGCGCACCCAGGGTGGGGCGCTGGTCTGGGTGGCGGTGTTGTAGGTGGACATGACCGCCATCCACGCGCCGCCGCCGGCCACCAGCGCCGCATACACCACGCCGTGGTGCTGCACCGCCGCGGTGATGGCCATCACCAGCGCAAAGATGGCGCTGCCCAGCCCGACCAGCCGCTCCAGCCCCAGGCGCGCGCGCACCCGCCCCAGCAGCAGGCCCGACACCACTGCGCCGCCGCCCATGCAGGCCATCAACAGGCCGAAGCCGGTGGCGCCCAGGCCGAGCTGCTGCTGCGCCACCGCCGGCAGCAAGGCCCACAGCGCCGAGCCGGCGGCGCCGAAGGCCGCGGTGCGAACGAGCTGCGCCAGCACGATGTGCGAGTGGCGCGCAAAGCGCACCGCACTGAGCATGCCGCCCCACAGCCGCTCGGCCGGCAGGCGCGACGGTGGGTGCGGCTTGGGCGGGTGGCGCCGGATCGACTCGAACAGCGCCAGGATGCCCAGCACCGCCAGCGCAAAGACCCAGCCCGGGCCGGCCTCGGCATAGACCCAGCCGGCCGCGGCCGGGCCGAGCGCGCGCGCGCCGTTGTAGCTGATGCCGATGGCCGCAATGGCCAGCGGCAGCTCTTCGCGCGGCACCACGTCGACCATGGTGGAATTCCAGGCCGGCGACAGCAACGCGGTGCAGCAGCCGCCCAGGAAGATCAACAACAACAGGCTGCCCGCACCGAGCCAGCCGGCCAGCATCAGCGCGGCCAGCAGTGCCACCAGGCCGGCCTGCGCGGCGAGTGCGCCGAGCATGAGGCGGCGCCGGTCGGTGGTGTCGGCCATCACCCCGGCGGGCAGGCTCAACAGGAACATCGGCAGGAACACGGCGGTTTGCACCAGCGCGGCCAGGAATGACGACTGCGTGAGTTCCACCACCAGCCAGGCCGCGGCCATGGTCAACATGGCATTGCCCACGAAGTAGGCGGTGCCGCCGGCGAGCAAGGTGCGCAGCGCGCGGTGGCGCAGGATCGTCATGGGCGCAGCTTAGCTTGCCAGGCAAGCGCTATCGAATTCCCTGAGCCGTGGTGCAGGGGCCAGCCTACAGAATCGCCCGTCCGTATTGGGAGGCGTGGCATGCGCAAGGTGTGGCTCAAGGAATACCCCGCTGGCGTGCCGGCGGAGATCCGCACCGACCTGTACCCCTCGCTGCTCGCCCTGCTGGATGAAAGCTTTGCCAGGCACGGGCCGCTGCCGGCGTATCGCTTCATGGGCAAGGGCATCAGCTACACGCAGGTGAACGACTTGTCGCGCGCCTTGGCAGCCTACTTGCAAAGCCTCAAGCTCGCACGCGGCGAGCGCGTGGCCATCATGTTGCCCAACGTGCCGCAGTACGCGGTGGCCGTGGCCGCGGTGTTGCGCGCGGGCTGCGTGGTGGTGAATGTGAACCCGCTGTACACGCCGCGTGAACTGGAGCACCAGCTCAAGGATTCGGGTGCGCGCGCCATCATCATTCTTGAAAACTTTGCCGCCACGCTGGCGCAGGTGATCGACGCCGTGCCCACCAAGCATGTGGTGCTGGCCGCCATGGGCGACATGCTGGGTTTGCTCAAGGGCGGCGTGGTCAACCATGTGGTGCGCAATGTGCGCAAGCTGGTGCCGCCATTCACGCTGCCCGGGGCGGTGCGCTTCAACCAGGCCGTGGCCCAAGGCACGCGCATGACCCTGGCGCCGGCCAAGGTGGGCCCCGACGACATTGCCGTGTTGCAGTACACCGGCGGCACCACCGGCGTGAGCAAGGGCGCGGTGCTGTTGCACCGCAACCTGGTGGCCAACGTGCTGCAGGCGCAGGCCTGGAACCAACCCGCGCTGGCGGCCATTGCGCCGGGCGAACAGCCCACCACCGTGTGCGCGCTGCCGCTGTATCACATCTTCGGTTTCACGGCCAACATGATGCTGTCGATGCGCCTGGGCGGCTGCAACATCCTGATCCCGAATGCGCGTGACATCACGGCCATGCTGAAGACCTTGGCGCGCGAGCGCTTCCACAGTTTTCCGGCCGTGAACACGCTGTTCGCCGCCATCGCCAACCACCCTGATTTCGCCAAGGTCGACTGGAGCCACTTGAAGTTGTCGGTGGGCGGGGGCATGGCCGTGACGCGCGGCACGGCGCAGTTGTGGCTGGAAAAAACCGGCTGCTCGATCTGCGAGGGCTATGGTCTTTCGGAGACCAGCCCCTCGGCCACCTGCAACCCGGTGACCAGCACGGCGTACAGCGGCAACATCGGCTTGCCGCTGCCTAACACCGAGCTCAAGCTGATCGATGATGAAGGCCGCGAGGTGGCCCCGGGCGAGGCCGGCGAAATCGCCATCCGCGGCCCGCAAGTGATGGCCGGCTATTGGCAGCGCCCCGACGACACCGCCAAGGCCATGACCGATGACGGCTTCTTTCGCAGCGGCGACATCGGCATGGTCGACGAGCATGGCTACTTTCGCATCGTCGACCGCAAGAAAGACATGATCCTGGTCAGCGGTTTCAATGTCTACCCCAACGAGCTGGAAGACCTGCTCAGCACCCTGCCCGGGGTGCTGGAATGTGCCGCCGTGGGCGTGCCCGATGCCCGAGCCGGCGAAGCCGTGAAGCTGGTGGTGGTGAAGAACGACCCGGCGCTCACGGAAGCCACCGTGCGCGCCTTTTGCGACGCCAACCTGACCGGCTACAAGCGCCCCAAGCTGGTGGAGTTCCGCAGCGAGCTGCCCAAGAGCGCGGTGGGCAAGATCCTGCGTCGCGAGCTGCGCGCAGCGCCTTGAGCCGGCGCTGGCTTGATGCACGGGTTCACGGATTCGCGCTGGGGCGCAACAGCGCTTCAAGGCGCGCCTGGCGCTGGGCAAACCAGCGGCTCAAGCCGGCATCGTTGAACGCCGCGGCCAAGCCTTGCGCCTTTGCTTGCGCGTGCGCGGCCTCGGTGGCCAGGCCCTGCGCGGCCAGGGCATGGGCGCGCTCGAGTTGCAGGAAAGCGCGATCAACACTTTCTTCGTTGCCACGGTCGTTCGCATCAAGCAGGGCCAAACCGGCCTCGGCTTGCTCGGCCGCAGCGGCCGACAGCTTCACGGTGTTCAAAGCCACCGCGCGGCCATGGTGCGCGCGCTCGCGCTGCACCCAACTGCCGGCGCGCTGCCACAGGAACTGGCTGCGTTCGGCGGCCAGCAGCATGGCGCCGCACAGTGCCGGCTCGGCGTAGTCAGGCAACGCGCGTTCCGACAAGGCCGCGGCCAGGTTGTTGCATTGCGCCGCAGCGGCGGCGTCAAACGGGGTGGTGCTTTGCCAGGCCGGTGCGTGCAGCGGCTGCAACGCGGCCAGCACGGTCTGGCCGGCCGCCGCTGCGTTTTGCGCGGGTGTGCTGAACGTGGCACAGGCCAGGCTCACCAGCTCGGCCGCGGTGCTTGCCGCGCCGCCGCAAGCCAACGCCAGGGCCTGGGTGCAGGCGGCCGCGGCGGCGCTTTCGCCCGCCAATTGCGCCGCCACCGCGGCCTGGCGCAGCACCGCGGGTGCGCGGCTGGTGTGCAACGCCTGCAGGGCCGCATGGGCCTGTGCCCAACGGCCGAGTTTTTCGCCTAACACGTGGTTCAGCAGGAAAGCGTAGAGCGGGTGCTCGTCGGTCGGCAACGCGCTCGCATCGATCTGCGCCAGCAGCGCTGCGGCGCGTGGCGGGTCGTCGTCGTGGCAGGCGTTGGCGTCTTGCAGCAAGGTGCTGGCAGACAGGGAGCTGGCGGTCATGCTTCATTGTGCCCAGGCGGCCAGGCGCGTGGCATGCGGCACACTGCGCCGATGAGCCTGCGCGTACACATCCAACAAGCCTTGAGCGAAGGCGCCGAGATCGAGCTGGACGCGCCGGCCGTGCGCCATGTGCAAGTGCGCCGCTTGCAGCCCGGCGATGCCCTGGTGGTGTTTGATGGCCGTGGCGGCGAGTGGCCGGGCCAGGTGCTGGCCATGGCACGCAGTGCGGTGCGCGTGCGCCTGGGAGCGTGGCGCGCCGGAGCGGCCGATGAAGCCTGCCCCATCACCCTGGCCGTGGGCGCGCCGGCCAACGACCGCATGGACTGGTTGGTGGAAAAAGCCACCGAGCTGGGCGCGGCGGCGATCCAGCCGCTGTGGTGCGAACGCTCGCTGCTGCGCCTGGCCGATGAGCGTGCGGCGCGCAAGCAGCAGCACTGGCAGGCCGTGGCCCAGGCTGCGGCCGAGCAGTGCGGGCGCACGCGGGTGCCCACGGTGTGGCCGCCGCAACCTTTGACCGCCTGGCTCGGGCAATTGAAAGCGCAACCGAGTGCCGCCCAGCGCCTGCTGCTGAGCCTGGCCAGCACCGCGCGGCCCTTGCGCGATGTGGCTTTGCCCGGTGTACCGGTGGTGTTGCTCAGTGGCCCCG
>JAYUPO010000093.1:0-4884 GCA_043760085.1 Burkholderiales bacterium | reverse complement strand
ACCGCCAACACGGTGTTGGCATTGAGGTCGCGCACGCTGGCCTGCACTTCGTACACGCCGAGCGGGTCGGTCGGCTCGATGGCAATGCGCATTTGTGATTCGGCCGGCGTGATGGCACTGCCCTGCGGCGCGGCTTTGTTCCACACCGCGGCATCAGGCAACCGGGTGACCTTACCGTTTGAGGTGACCAGCTTGTATTGAACGCTCACGTTGCACTGCTGATTCGCATCAGGCTTGCAGCCGGTGAAGACCAGGGTGGTGTTGACCACGCCGCCGCGGCGCACGGCGTCGGCGCTCAGTGCCACCATGGCCTGCGGGCCGGCTTCAATGGCCTTGAAGTAGGCCGGCGGGTCGCTGGAAAACGCCAGCATGACGCTGAAGCTGCCCGACTTCGCTTGCGCAAAGTCGATGCTCTTCACGGGCTTGGCCGGGTTGGCCGCGAAGGCCGTGAATGCCGCACCCAGCACCAACAGGGCAGGCAGACGCTTGCGGTCGGGTTTGCAGTCGATCATGTGGGGACACCGCACTTTGCTTCAAACCAGTTCAAGGGCCAGGGCGGTGGCTTCGCCGCCGCCGATGCACAGCGCGGCCAGGCCGCGCTTCAGGCCGCGCTGGCGCAAGGCGCCCAGCAGCGTGACCACGATGCGCGCGCCCGACGCGCCAATGGGGTGGCCCAGCGCACAGGCGCCACCGTGCACGTTCACGATCTCATGCCCGAGCCTGAATTCCGACATCGCCGCCATGGTGACGGCGGCGAACGCTTCGTTGACTTCCCACAGTTGCACCTGCTGCGCCGACCAACCCGCCTTGCTCAAGGCTTTGGCGATGGCGCCGGCCGGTGCGGTGGCAAACGTGGCCGGCGCCTGCGCATGCACCGCGCTGGCCACGATGCGGGCAATGGGCGTGGCACCGAGCCGCTGCGCCGTGCTTTCGCGCATCAGCACCAGCGCGGCCGCGCCATCGCTGATGCTCGACGCATTGGCTGCGGTGATGGTGCCGTCTTTCTTGAACGCCGGCTTCAGGCCGGCGATCTTGTCGAGCTTGGCCTTGAAGGGCTGCTCGTCGCGGCCGATCGTCACCTCGCCGCCCTTGCCCGCCACCACCACCGGCGCCATTTCCCAGACGAAACTGCCGTCTTCATTGGCCGCCTTGCTGCGCAGGGTGCTGGCAATGGCAAAGGCGTCTTGCGCTTCGCGCGTGAAGCCGTATTGCGCCACGCAGTTTTCAGCAAACACGCCCATCGCCTTGCCGCGCTCGTAGGCGTCTTCCAGGCCGTCCAGGGCCATGTGGTCGAACATCTGCGCCGCGCCATAGCGCAGGCCCTTGCGCGCGAACAACAGGTGCGGCGCATTGGTCATGCTTTCCATGCCGCCGGCCACCACCACGTTGGCGCTGTGCGCGGCCAGCATGTCGGCGCCGAACATCATGGCGCGCATGCCCGAGCCGCACATCTTGCTCAAGGTGACGGCCCCGGCCGACTGCGGCAACCCGGCCTTCAGCGCCGCCTGGCGCGCCGGCGCCTGGCCCTGGCCGGCCATCAGGCAGTTGCCCATCAAGACTTCGTCCACGGCTTCGGGCGCGATGCCGGCGCGCGCCACCGCGGCGCGAATGGCCACGGCGCCAAGTTCCCAGGCGGCCAGCGCTGCAAAGTCGCCCAGCAGGCCACCGATGGGGGTGCGGGCAGCGGCGGTGATGACGATGGGGTCTGACATGGTGAATTCCTTGGTGGGCAAAGCCGCAAGCAGCATCGTATTCCAGCCACGCTGCCGTGCCCGACTGGCACCCCCCGATTGCGCGCCGCCGGCCGCCCTGGCAAGGGACACCTTGACACAGGACATTCCCGCATACGGGCAACTTAAGGGGAAAGATCGGGTCGATTCAGGCGTAAACCGTGCAACCACAACCCCTTGAGGAGAAGACCATGCACCGACCCCGTAGCTTGACCATGGCCGCCGCCGCCACTGCGATGCTGATGGCCTGCGCCACGCCCACGCCCACGGCTGGCCCGTTGGGTTTTTTCATCACCAGCGCTGGCAGCGGCAAGGGCGCTGACCTGGGTGGCCTGGCCGGCGCCGATGCGCATTGCCAGCGCCTGGCTGAGGCGTCGGGTGCGGCCGGCGCCGGCGCGCGCACCTGGCGCGCGTACCTGAGCGTGCCGGGTGCCTTCCCGTCGGCGAACACGCCCGCCGTGCCATCGGTTCACGCGCGCGCACGCATCGGCAATGGGCCCTGGTTCAACGCCAGGGGCGAACTGATCGCGCGCGACGTGGCCCACCTGCACAACGGCAACAACATTTCCAAGACCGCTGCGCTGGACGAAAAGGGCGGCGTCGTGAAGGGCCGCGGCGACAACCCCAACGAGCACGACATCCTTACCGGCTCGCGCGCCGACGGCACCGCATTCGCGCCGCAAACCGACACCATCTGCAAGGCCTGGACCAGCAGCGGCGACGGCTCGGCCATCGTCGGCCATCACGACCGCAGTGGCCCGTTGCCCGAGAACTGGGCCACCTCGTGGAACTTCTCGCACCAGTCGGTCGGCTGCAGCCAGGAAGCGCTGGTGCGCACCGGCGGCTCGGGGCGGTTCTATTGCTTTGCGGCGAATTGAGAGACTGAGTCGGGCCGCGGCGGCTGGCGGCGCCGCGCGCTTTCAGCAGCCGCAGCCGTAGGCAAACGTGTCGTGGCCCAACACGAACCAGCGCCCGGCGATGTTGGCGAAGAACAGGCGATACCAGGCATCGTCGGTTTTGGTCGGCCCGTCCAGGTGCCCAGGGCCGTGGCCCACGCCTTCAATGGCCACCAGGTCGGGCACGCCGTCGCCGTCCAGGTCGAAGTGCCATTGGGTGGCGCTCACAAAGCCGGTGCGCGCCCGATCCAACCGCAAGGGCTGGCTCACCAGGCGAGCGGAGGTTAACGCAACGGGTAACCTGGTGTGGAACGACACCAGGCTGCCGCTGGGGTTGGGCAGGCGCTTGAGGTCGTAGTCGGCCACGCCGAAGTCGCGCCAGATGCGCGGGTCGGAGTCCCCCTGCGCGAAGCCGGCCACAAAACCTTCGCACCATGGCGTTTCGGGGCCTGACCAAAGCTGTTGCGTGCGCCGGGCCTGGCTGGCTGCGGCGCGCACGCGGCCATCGCGAAACAGCGTGATGCGTGCCACGGGCCGCACCAAGGCCACGCTAACCTGGCCGATGTTCCACAGCCCGCTGTCAAACGGGTCGTCAGGCGCGGCGCGGCGCGCGCGTGTCTGGTAGGTGTGGATGATGTCGAAGCGCCCGCTCAGGACGGCGGCACCTTCATGCAGGGCGGCAACGTCGCGCTGGGTCTTGAACAGCGACGGGCTCGCCGAGGGCAAGGCCAGTGCGCGAACCAGTCCGGCGGCTTGCGCGTTCTCCAGCGCGGTATCGTCCGCCGCAGAGTAGCTCACGCCATGCAGGCCCAACGAGTCAATGAGGGCCAGCCCCAGCAGATAGTCGGCCGGGTTCGCCGCCACGGCCCGCGCCTTTTCTTGTAGGGCTTCCCAACTCAACAACGGCTGCGGCCGTGGCCCATAAATGCCCAATGCCAAGTGCGCCTTCATGCGCTCGAGTTCGGCATCGGGCGGGCGAGCAGCCGCGCGGCGTTCTTCTGCAGACACGGCGCCGTTGTATTCGGGCAGCCGCAAGGCTTCCAGGCGGCGGGCATAGGCCTCCAGGCCGGCCCAGCTTGGCGCCAACCAAAACGCGCGCACGGGGTCAAACGCCATGTTGGGCGAGCCATCCGGCAGTTCGGCCTGCTGCCATGTTGGTGCGGGCACAGGTGCCGCGCCCAGGTATCTGCAAGCTGTGTAGCCGGTGAACCCCTGGCCCCCAGGCGTTGGCCACCAGGCCACGTGGCAATAACCGCTGGATGCAGCCCCCGGCGCACCGGGCTGCGCGGCCAGCAACGACACCTGCGCGTTGCGCGGCAGCCGCGCGAGCACCTCACCGCTCAGGGCGGGCGCGCTGCGCAGGTTCACATTGCTGCCATTCACCCAACGGTCTTGCCCAGCGGGCGTGTCGGCGCCTGGACTTTGTGCCGCCGCCAAGCCGACCGCTAAAGCTCCCAATGCGGCACAGGCGGCCAGGCAAGTGCGCCCGCGCGCGGCGCTGCGTTCAGGCAGGCACCGCACTCGCACGCAGCGCCGCAAAGCGCCGCCCCGGTTCATAGGGGAACACATCGTGCATGTGTCCAGCCAGGATGCTGTCTTTATGGCTTTGCCAGAACTGCGCGTCCAGCAAGTTGGCATGGTGTTTCATGAACACCTCGCGCACTGCCACGTTGCCCAGCAAAAAGGGCTCAAAGGTTTCAGGGAACACGTCTTTCGGGCCCACGCGGTACCAGACCTCGCTGGACATTTCTTCTTCCTCGTTGCGCGGCGTGGGCACGCGGCGGAAGGTGCAGTCGGTGAGGTATTCGATCTCGTCATAGTCGTAGAACACCACCTTGCCGTGGCGCGTGACGCCGAAGTTCTTCCACAGCATGTCGCCCGGAAAGATGTTGGCCGCCACCAGGTCCTTGATGGCGTTGCCGTACTCCACCACGGCATGTTCGATCTGTTCGCGGCTGCCTTCTTGCAGGTAGATGTTCAGCGGGATCATGCGCCGCTCGATGTAGGCGTGGCGAATGACCAGCGTGTCGCCGTCTTCCTCGATCAGGCTGGGGCAGAAGTGCTTCAACTCGCTGATCAGCTCTGCCTCGAAACGCTCGCGCGGAAACGCCACGTTGCTGTATTCCAGCGTGTCGGCCATGCGGCCCACGCGGTCGTGCTGTTTCACCAGCAGGTACTTGTCCTTGATCTGCTCTCGCGTGGTGTCTTTCTGCGGTGGGTAGAAGTCCTTGATGACCTTGAAGACATAGGGGAACGAC
>JAYUPO010000092.1:0-13628 GCA_043760085.1 Burkholderiales bacterium | reverse complement strand
CCGACGACGGATGAGTGAGCCCGGACACAAACAGTCCAGTGGACTGTTTGTGCCTGGCGAACGCCCGGGGCTCCGTCCCCGGGCATGAGCGAAGCAGCACGCCCCGCCGGCCTGATCCCGCCCCGAAGCAGCGGTTCGAAGTAAGGCGACCTGGCTTCAAGGCAACAAAATCGTGCACCCCGTCGTCTTGCGCGCTTCCAGATCACGATGCGCCTGCGCCACCTGCGCCAGCGGGTAGCGCTGGTCGATGCGGATCTTCACCGCGCCGCTTTGCACCACGGCGAACAGGTCGTCGGCCATGGCCTGGTTGGCTTCGCGCGTGGCGATGTGGGTGAACAGGGTTTGGCGGGTCACGTACAGGCTGCCCTTGGCGCCGAGCATGGCCGGCGCAAAGGCGGGCGCCGGGCCTGAGGCGTTGCCGAAGCTGGCCAGCAGGCCGAAGGGGCGCAGGCATTCGAGCGAACCTTCGAAGGTGTCTTTGCCCACCGAGTCGTAAACCACCTTCACCTTCTTGCTGCCGGTGATGTCTTTCACCCGCGCCACGAAGTCTTCGCTCTTGTAGTTGATGGCGTGCGCGGCGCCGTGTTCGAGCGCCAGCTTGCACTTGTCGTCACTGCCCGCGGTGCCGATGAGTTGCAAGCCCAGCGCCTTGGCCCATTGGCAGGCGATCAGGCCCACGCCGCCGGCGGCGGCATGGAACAACACAAAGTCACCGGCTTGCAGGCCTTCCACCGGCAGCGTGCGCTTGAGCAGGTATTGCGCGGTCAGGCCTTTCAACATCATGGCCGCGCCGGTTTCGAAGCTGATGGCATTGGGCAGCTTGCACACATTGCGCGCCGGCATCACGCGGGCCTGTGAATACGAGCCCGGCGGGTTGCTGGCGTAGGCGGCGCGGTCTCCGGCCTTCAGGTGCGTGACGCCGGCGCCCACCGCTTCGACCACGCCCGCGCCTTCCATGCCCAGGTTCAGCGGCAAGGGGTTGCTGTACAGGCCGGTGCGTTGATAGACGTCGATGAAGTTCAGGCCGCAAGCTTCGTGGCGGATGCGGATCTCGCCCGGGCCGGGTTCGCCCACGTTCACTTGCACGAGCTGCATCTGCTCGGGGCCGCCGTATTGGCTGATTTGAACCGTTGTACTTTGTGTCGTCATTGCAGGGTCTCCTGAGGGTGATGGGCGGGGTGGATCAGCGCGCCTGGCGGGCGGCTTCGTAAATCAAGCGTTTGACTTCGGGCACGAAGGGGTGGGCGAAGGCCATCTGGCGCTGCGTCATCAACACCGCAGCCAGGTTTGCCCGGGGCGATATCCACCACAGCGTGCCGGCCACGCCGCCCCAGTAGAACTCGCCGGCGGCGTCGGGGTCGTCCATCGGCGTGCGCGCGAGCACCAGGCCACCGGCCAGGCCGTGACCGCGGCCGGTGAGTTCGCCCATGGCCGCAAAACGCTGCCACACACCGGCGGGCAATTGGTTGGTCATCATCTGCGCCAGGGTGGCGGGTTTGAGCAGGCCGGCGCCTGGCAGCAAGCTGCGCACCAGCGCGAGCATGTCGCCCAGGCTGGACACCAACCCGCCCCCGCCACTCAAACGCGGCACGGGCGTGAGGTAGGCGCCGGGGTAAGGTGCCATGTCCGTGCGGGTCAAGCCAGGCTTCATCTGGTCAAACCAGTCGGCACCGGCGTAGTAAGCCACCAGCCGATGCGCCTGCGCCGCGGGCACCACGAAGCCGGTATCCACCATGGCCAGCGGGTTCAGGATGCGCGTTTGAATGAAGGTATCGAAGCGCTCTGCGCTGATCACCTCCACCAGCCGCGCCAGCACGTCGGTGGCCACCGAGTATTCCCATGATTCACCCGGGTGAAACAGCAGCGGCAAGGGGGCCAGGCCGTCGAGCATTTGCGCCAGCGTGCGTGCCGGGTTGTGCAGCTTGCTGTCGTTGTAGGCCTTGAAGATGGTGGTGCCGGGGTCGAACAAGCCGTAGCTCAGGCCGGCGCTGTGGCTGAGCAGGTGCCGCGCGGTGATGGGGCGACGCGCGGGCTCGGTGTCGTCAATGCCCTTGGCGCCGGGGCGCAGCACGCGGCGCTGGGCGAGTTGCGGCAGATGACGGTCAACCGGTTCGTCCAGATCCAGCGCGCCGGCCTCGAACAGCATCAACGCCGCCAGGGATGTCACCAGCTTGGTGTTGGAAAACACGCGGAACAGGTGGTCGGTGCGCAAGGGCACTTGCGCTTCGATGTCAGCAAAGCCCACGGCGTGGACATCAACCAGCTCGCCGCCCACCAGCACGGCGAGTGACACGCCGGGCAGCAATTGCGCATCGACAAACTTGCGCAGCGCCGCATGCACGGCGCTGAAGTCATGCCGGCCGGAGTTAACGTTTGAAAGGTTCATCACATCGCGCCAGGGTAGGCACCGCCATCGAGCAGAATGTTCTGCCCCGTCAGGTAGCCGGCATGCGTGCTGCACAGGAAGGCGCAGGCGGCGCCGAATTCGTCGGCCGTGCCCAGGCGCTTGGCCGGCACGTTGTTCACGCGCTGGTCGATCATTTCCTGGTACGGCTTGCCGGCCTTGTTGGCCACGCCCTGCATCACGGTGCGGATGCGGTCGGTGTCAAACACGCCAGGCAGCAGGTTGTTGATGGTCACGTTGCGGCTGGCCAGGCGCTGCTGGCGCGCCAGGCCGGCCACGAAGCCGGTGAGGCCGCTGCGCGCGCCGTTGGACAGGCCCAGCGTGTCGATCGGCGCCTTCACCGCGCCCGAGGTGATGTTCACCACGCGGCCGAAGCCGCGATCGGCCATGCCGTCGACCACCGCCTTCATCAGTTCGATGGGCGTGAGCATGTTGGCCTCGATCGCCTTCAGCCAGGCCTCGCGGTCCCAGTCGCGAAAGTCGCCCGGCGGCGGGCCGCCAGCGTTGTTGACCAGGATGTCCACCTGCGGGCACTGCGCCAGCGCCGCGGTGCGGCCCGCGGCGGTGGCGATGTCGCCGACCACGGCGTGTACCTGCACCGCCGGGTTCAGCAGGCGCAGTTCGGCCGCCGTGGCCAGCAGGGCCTCTTCACCGCGCGCGGTGATGACCACGTTCACGCCTTCGCGCACCAGCGCGGCCGCGCAGCCCTTGCCCAGGCCCTTGCTGGCCGCGCACACCAGGGCCCAGCGGCCGTTGATTCCCATGTCCATGCTTATCTCCGATGTGGTTTACCGCACGCGCGCCAGCAGCATGACACCGGCCAGCACCAGTGCCGTGCCCGCTGCCAGCCAGGGCGTGAAGGGTTCGCCCAGAAGCAGCGCGCTCAATGCGATGGTACTCAGCGGCCCCACCATGCCGGCCTGCGCCGCCTTGGGCGCGCCGATGCGCTCGATGCCCATCATCACCAGCAACACCGGCGCCGCGGTGCACAGCGTGCCGTTGAGCAGGCTCAGCCACCACACGGCAGCATGCAAATCAAGCGCGTCGCCGAGTGGGCGCAACAACAAAAACTGCACGATGCACAGGACACAGGCCACGCTGCTGGCCCAGCCGGTCAGGCGCAGCGCACCCAGGCGCCTGACATGTTCGCCGCTGTAGATGAGGTACAGCGCGTAGCTCAGCGTGCTGGCCAGGATCAGGGCACTGCCCCACACCACATGGCCGCCTTGCGCGCCATGCTCGTGCCCGAACACCAGCGCCACGCCGCTGTAGCTGACCAGCAGTGCGGCCACCTGCATGCGGCTCACCCGCCGCTTGAACAGCAGCAGCGACAACAGCAACACGATGGTGGGCGTGAGATACAAGAGCAAGCGCTCCAGGTTCGCGCTCACATACTGCAAGCCCAGGAAGTCGAGCATGCTGGCCAGGTAGTAGCCTGAAAAGCCCAGCAGCGCCACCAGCTTCAAGTCGCGCAGCGAAAGCGCCGCCTGGCCACGCCCGGCCCACCAGGCCAGGGCCACGAACAGCGGCAGCGCAAACAGCATGCGCAGCATAATCAGCGTGACGGCGTCCACGCCATGGCGATACGCCAGCTTGACGATGATGGCCTTGCCGGAAAAGGCCACGGCACCCAGCACCGCGAACACCAGGCCCGTGCGCGCGCGCCGCTGCGAATCAGTATCCGGCGGCAAGGCCGTCGCGCCGCGGGTCGCTGGCCGCGGCATAGCCTTCGGCGGCCGGGTCGCCCAGGCGCCAGATGAACTGGCCGGCGCCGAAGTCCTGGTAGCTGTCGGCGATGGTGTCGAACTCATGGCCCAGCGCCTTCAGGCCCGCCACCGCTTGCGCGTTCATGCCGGGCTCGATGTTGATGTTGCGGCCCTGGGTGAAGCGCCAGCGCGGCGCGTCGCACGCGGCCTGCGGGTTCTGGCCATGGTCGAGCATGCGCACCAGCGTTTGCAGATGGCCTTGCGGCTGCATGTCGCCACCCATCACGCCAAAGCTCATCTGCGGCGCACCGTCTTTCATCAGGAACGCCGGGATGATGGTGTGGAATGGCCGCTTGCGCGGCGCCACGGTGTTCGGCCCGCCCGGCAGCAGGCTGAAGCCATAACCGCGGTTTTGCAGGCTCACGCCGTATTCGGGCACCACCACGCCCGAACCAAAGCCCATGTAGTTGCTCTGGATGAAGCTGACCATCATGCCGCTTTCATCGGCCGCGCTCAGGTAGATGGTGCCGCCGCCCGGCGGCTTGCCGGCGCCGAAGGATTGGGCGCGGCCCATGTCGATCAGCTTGGCGCGGCTGGCCAGGTAGGCGTCATCAAGCATCTGCGCAGGCGTGAGTTCCATGCACGACGGTTCGCTCACATAACGGTAGGTGTCGGCGAAGGCCAGCTTCATGGCTTCAATCTGCACGTGCTGCGCGGCCACGCTGTCGGCCTTCATCGCGCCGACATCGAAGTGCGACAGGATGCCCAGCGCCATCAGCGCCGCAATGCCCTGGCCGTTGGGCGGCAGCTCGTGCAGCGTGTGGCCGCGGTAGTCCTTCGCAATCGTGTCCACCCATTCCACCTGGTAGTCAGCCAGGTCAGCCAGCACATGCGCGCCGCCCTGTGCCGCGGCCTGTTTGACCAGCGTCTGCGCGATTTCGCCCTTGTAGAAGGCCTCGCCCCGCGTGGCGGCAATGGCACGCAGCGCGCGCGCCGCGCCGGGCATGCGAAACAGCTCGCCCACTTCGGGTGGGCGGCCGCGCGGCAAAAACGTTTCGGCGTAGCCGGGCTGCGAGATCAGCTCGGGCACCTGGAAGGCAAGCTGCCACTTATGCGCCACGATCACCGGCACGGCGTAGCCACGCTCGGCGATGTCGATTGCCGGCTCTAACAAATCACTGAAGGGCAGTTTCCCGTAACGTTGGCTCAAGGCCACCCACGAGGCCACGGCGCCGGGCACCGTCACCGCGTCCCAGCCGCGCTGCGGCGGCTTGGACGCATCCTTGCCGTGCTTGCGCTGGAAGCGATCCAGCGTCCAGCCCGCGGGTGAGTGACCTGACGCGTTAAGACCTTGCAAACGCCGGCCGTCCCAGACGATGGCAAAGGCATCCGACCCCAGGCCATTGCTGCACGGCTCCACCACCGTCATCACCGCCGCCGCGGCAATGGCCGCGTCCACCGCGTTGCCGCCGTTGGCCAGCATGCGCAGGCCGGCCTGCGCGCCTAACGGATGAGACGTACTGACCAGGTTGCGCGCGAACACGGGGCTGCGCTTGCTGGGGTAGGGGTTGGTCCAGTCGAAGGTGGGGTGCATGGTGTCAATGAGCCGAAAGAATGAATGATTTAAGGTCGCCCAGGCGATGCGCCCAGAAGATGGCCATGGGCGTGTCTTGCGCCTCACCCACATAGCGTGCCTTGAACACGCCCTGCAACGCCACAGCGGGGACGACCTGGTCGGAGCCGAATTTGGCCAACCACACGCGCGCGTTTTGCGCGGCTTCCTTGTTCAGGCGCTTGCGGCTGTTGATTTCGCTGTTCGAGCCCTTGCATTCAATGGCCAGCAAGCGCGCATCATCCAAACGCACGATGACATCGGCGTTGTCGCTGCCCAGGTTCGTCTGGGTGACAAAGGTGCGGGGATCGGGCGAATCAGTCAGTAGTTTTTGAACGCCCTTGGCAAGTCGCGCGGGCACATGCTGCCAACCCAAACCGACCAACAGACCCTTGACCGCGCCTTCGACAGCCGACTTCTCGTCACCCCGCCTCAGAGTCTGCACGCGCTGCGACGCCATCAATACCGCGCTGGCCAACTGCGCGGCGTGCAACTCCTCAGGCCTGGGGCGGCGGCCACTTGCCAGCCAAGGAAAGCGCCGCGGATCGGCGATCACTCGCATCACCTCCAGCAATTTGTCTGCGCCTTGAGCGTCACCGTCGAGTGCGCGCACGCCCAATGTCGTTTCGGCCAGTGTTTCAAGGTCGTCAGTAGAAATGGGCGGTGCGCCGAGGTAGCGAAAAGCGGTACGCCCCAAATCGTCGCGCCAGAGCTTTCGCAATTCGTCACCCACATCGGGGCTGCCTTGAAGCAAGGTTCCCAACTGTGCGACCAACGGCGCAATCACCGGGCTCGCCGTATCGAAGGCATCCAGGTAGCGCTGCAGCGGCTCACCTAACCGGCGGGCTCGGAAATCGCCACGGCTGGCCAATACATCGGCATCAATCTGCTGATCAGTCCACCGTTTTGCGCCATGGGGCCAATGGGCAGTCACAGGCGAGGTTCCCACACCGCCTGGGGCAGGCGCAGCCGTGCGATGTCGCTGGGCTCGAACTTGGCCAATCCGCCGCCGTACACGCGCCCTGAAAAGAGCGCAGTGTTGACGTTCAGGTGATCCAGCATTCGGGTCAATTCGCTAAGTGACACCGGCACGCGTGGGTAAAGGCCGTGGGCGATATTGAGATAACTCAGGCCGTGAGGGTTGGGGCTGAACACCGGCGGCCTGCGGCCCATGTAGCTGACAAATGCCGCCGGCGGCGCGCGCATACCGACACTGAACCAGGCCGCGCGTTGACGCGCCACATAACTGCTGTGCGCGCCCAGCACTCGCGCACGCGCCACGAGTTGATCGGCCGCAGCGCGCAGATGCGGGGCAAGCTGGTCAAGCTCGCTTGGCAAGTCAATCACCCGGCGCACTCGTTTGGCCGCGTCGCCGGCCAGCACCGTGCCATCAATGATTTCCCGCGCTCGGGTAACGGCTGCAACGCCCAAGGCCTGCCAGTCTGCTGGCGCGTCGGGCGGAAGAATCCACGCCGCGTTCAAGCCTGTAACCTGCCCGCGTGTGACCTTGAACAGATCACCGATCTCAGTGCCGCTGCTGGGCGGCCGTTCTTCGAATTGGCACAGCTCCGACCACCGCTCGCTGGCCTGCACCGCAGCACTGTCCAATCCGCGAAGCGCCGTCAGCCGGTGGCCCGCCACCCGCCCAAAGCTGACACGGCGCACGTCCTCACCCACAGTGCCCGCGAACACAACGGCTGATACCAGCGCGTCTGCAAAGACCGGCTCTTCCGGCGGCGCCAGCCACAAGGCCTGCAAACCCAGACCCTGTGGCTGGGTGGTCAGTTGCCGCAGCGCTGAACCGTAACCGTTGTCGAGCCACTCGGCTGCCGTCACCAGACACCAGCAGTCACCCGGCCGTGCGAGCGCAGCCATGCGCAGCATGAAGTGGGCGTGCAAGCCGGCCAATTGCGAGGCTGAAATGCCGCGCCGCGCCATGCCGTCGCGGTACCACGCCTTCCATTGAGTGCCTATGTCGTGATGGCGAACATACGGCGGGTTGCCAACAAAGAGAACCCGGCCGGCCAGCTCAAGGTGGACGGTTCGAAAGTCACCCTCGATCACGAACACGCGGCCCTGCAGGTCGGCGTGCTGGATGGCCGTACGCAACAGAGCTACCAATTCCGCATTCTGCTCAACAGCCAGCACGCAGGCCTTGGGAAACCGTGCCGCAGCGGCAAAGGTAAAGCGCCCAGTGCCTGCGCCGGCATCGACGATGGTGTCGAACGAACCAGACGCTGCCGCGTGATCAAGCATCAATTCGATCAGCCAATGCGGCGTGAGCGTGAGGCCTTGAGCGCGCCGAACATCAGGTGCCAACGCTGCGCAATGCACTTCAGCACTCGCCGCTTGCGCGTTCGATGGCGCCGCGGGTGGCTCAAACAAGTCCGCTTGAACGAGCGTTGTATTCATCCGCGAGATTGTGCCCGCGGGCAACAAGCTGCTCTGCCACCAGCAGCAGTGCACTCATCTCAGTGTGCCCCCAACGTCGCCTGCACCTCTTCGGCCAGCGCCAGCGCCGCCGTCAACCCCGGCGATTCAATGCCGAAGAGGTTCACCAGCCCGGGCAGGCCATGCTCGGCGGGGCCGCTGATCAGGAAGTCGCGCCCGGCCTCGTGCGGGCCGTTGATCTTGGGCCGCAGGCCGGCATAGGCGGGTTGCAGCGCGAGCGCGGGCAAGGCCGGCCAATAGCGGCGAATGCTGAGTTCGAAGGCCGCGGCGCGGGCCGGATCGACACGGTAGTCTTCGCCGCCGAGCGCGGTGCAAGGCACCCATTGCACATCGGGCCCGAAGCGCATCTGGCCGGCCAGGTCGAGCGTGAGGTGGATGCCCAGGCCGTGCTCGTCGGGCAAGGGGTAGATCAATCGGCTGAAGGCGGGCTTGCCGGTGCAACTGAAGTAATGGCCACGCGCCCAGTGTGCTTGCGGCACAAACGGTGCTGCCAGGCCTTCGATGCAACGGGCCAGTTGTGGCGCGTGCAGCCCGGCACTGTTGACCACGCAGCGTGTGGCCAGTTGCATCGGCTGCGCGCCACCCACTTCAAGCACCCATTCACCAGCGTGGCGAAACAACCGCTGCACCGGGCTGTTCAGCGCCAGCATCGCACCCTGGTCTTGCGCCTGGCCCAGCAGGCTGAGCATGAAGCCGTGGCTGTCGATGATGCCGGTGCTGGGCGAATGCAGCGCCGCCGTGCAGTGCAGGGCCGGCTCCAAGGCCTGCGCTTGCGCGGCGCTGAGCGCCTGCAGATCATTCACGCCGCAAGCTCGGGCACGATGCATCAAGGCATGCAGGCCGGCCTCTTGCTCGACAGCCGTGGCCACGATCAGTTTGCCCACGCGCCGGTGCTCGATGCCGTGCCCGGCGCAGTAGGCGTACAGCAGCTCGCGGCCACGCACGCACAGCCGCGCCTTCAGTGAACCAGGTGCGTAATACAGCCCGGCATGGATGACTTCGCTGTTGCGCGAACTGGTGGCGCTGCCGAACGCCGATGCGGCTTCGAGCAGCACCACTTCGCGGCCCTGCCGGGCCAACGCGCGGGCCACGGCCAGGCCGACCACGCCGGCGCCCACCACCACCACATCCACCCGCTCCATGGCTCAGCGCAGGCCAAAGGCCCCGGGCCGGTCACCATCGGCCACGTAGCGCTGCACGCGCGGTGGCTCGGTGCCGATGTGAAAGGCCAGGCGGCGCTCGCGCAGGCCGGCGTCGGCAGCGGTGAAGCGCTCCAGGCGGCGCAGGTGCTCGAGCCAGGACTCGTCAAGAAAGTACTCGATATAACGCCCGGGTACAGCGGTATCGCGGAACAGCCCCCACGACAGCGCACCCTGGCGCAAGCGGGCACGGCGGGTGAACTGCATCACCGCGGCAAATTCGCCCGCCAGGGCCGGGTTGATCAGGTATTCGACGGTCACCATCACCGGGCCTTCATCGCCCTGGATGTTGATCGCGGTTTCGGGCACCGGGCCGGCGGGCGCGGGGCTGAAGTCGGGGTCGGCGCCGCCTTCAACTGAAATCTTGCGCGTGGCCAGCAGCACCAGCGGCCCAGCGATGGCCGCGCAGATCACCGCGGTGCGCACGCTGTACAGGCCCGCCACCTGGCCCCACAACAACGAGCCCGCGGCGGCGCCGCCCATCAGCGCCATCTGGTAGAGCGACATGCCGCGCGCGCGCACCCAATTGGGCAGCGCCACCTGGGCGGCCATGGTGAGCGAGTTGGCGGTGGAGATCCAGCACATGCCCAGCACCGCGATGGCCGGCAAGGCCAGCCAGACATTGGGCGCAAACACCGCCAGCACCGACATGCCGGCGTGGCCCAGGGTGCCGAACAGCACGAACTGGTCGCGGTTGAAGCGCTCGCGCCAGCGCGGAAAGTACAGCGCCGCGATCACCGCCCCGCCGCCCACGCTGGCCAGCATGGCGGTGTACGTGCCCGGCCCGGCGCCGTGGATGTTGCGCGCCACCAGCGGCAACAAGGCCAGGAACGCGGTGGATTGCAGAAAGAACATGAAGATGCGCCACAGCACCTTCTTCATGCGCGGCGACTGCTTCACATGTTGCCAGCCCACCCGCATGGCACCCACGAAGCGCTCGCCGGGCAGGGTGCTCACCCGCGGCGTGGAGCGCCAGCGCAGGATCATGGCAAACGCCACCAGCGCCAGCAGCGCGTTGAGCACGAACACCACGCCGCTGCCCAGCGCGGCCAGCAGCGCGCCCGCGGCCACCGGGCCGATCACGCGCGACAGGTTCATCGAGATGCCGTTCAACGCCATCGCCGCGCCGAGTTGCGGCCGCGGCACCACCTCGGGCACGATGGCGCTGAACACCGGCCAGCGCATGGCCAGGCCGATGCCGTTGGCGAAGGTGAGCGCCAGCAGCAGCGGCGCGGTGAGTTGATCGGTGAGCGCCAGGGCGGCCAGCGTCAGCGCCACCAGCGACACCCACAGTTGCGTGCTGGCGAAGTAGCGCCGCCTGTCGACGATGTCGGCCAGCGCGCCGCTGGGCAGGCCGAGCAGGAACACGGGCAGGGTCGAGGCGGTTTGCACCATGGCCACCAGCACCGGGCTGGTGGTTAACGATGTCATCAGCCACGCCGCGGCCACGTCGTTCATCCACATCGTGGTGTTGGCCATGAAGCTGGCCAGCCACAGGCCGCGAAAAACGCTGCCGCCCAGCGGCGCGAAGGTCGGGTTGTTGCGCAGGGCCTTCAACAAAGCATGCATCGGTGCAGGATAGTCGCAGCGCGCGCGCCAACGAAAAGGCCCTGCCGTTGCGGGCAGGGCCTGTGTGCGCAGTCAGCGCGAGCCCTAGTCGTCGACGAAGGTTTCTTCTCGCTTCTTGCTGATCGACGGCAACGACACCACGATGACCATGATCAAAGCCGCCAGCAGCAGCCCGGCCGAAAGGCCGCGCGTCATGAAGGTCGTCCAGTCACCGCGCGACAGCAGCAGCGCGCGGCGCAGGTTCTCTTCCATCATGGGCCCGAGGATGAAGCCCAGCAGCAGCGGCGCCGGTTCGCAACCCAGCTTGTAGAACGCCAGGCCAACGAGACCGAAAATGGCCGCCAGGTAGACGTCGAAGGTGTTGTTGTTCAGCGTGTACAGCCCGATGCCGCAGAAGGCCATGATCGCCGGGTACAAGAAGCGGTAAGGCACGGTCAGCAGCTTGATCCACATGCCGATCAGCGGCAGGTTCAGGATGACCAGCATCGCGTTGCCCACCCACATGCTGGCGATCAGGCCCCAGAACAACTCCGGGTTGCTGGTCATCACCTGCGGGCCGGGCTGGATGCCCTTGATCGTCATCGCGCCCACCATCAGGGCCATCACGGCATTGGGCGGAATGCCCAGAGTGAGCATGGGAATGAAGCTGGTCTGTGCGCCGGCGTTGTTGGCGCTCTCGGGGCCCGCCACGCCGCGGATGTTGCCTTGGCCGAACGGCACTTCGCCTGGCCGGCTCTTGATTTTTTTCTCAACCGTGTACGCCGCGAAGGCTGCCAGCAGCGCGCCGCCGCCGGGCAGCACGCCAAGAATGGAGCCCAGTGCTGTGCCGCGCAGCACCGCGGGGTAGGCGTCCTTGAAGTCCTGGTAGGTGGGCCACAGGCCCTTCACATCCTTGGTGAAGACCTCGCGGTGTTCGGGCGGCCGGCTGAGGTTCATGATGATTTCGCCGAAGCCGAACACGCCCATGGCGATGGCAACGAAACCCAGGCCGTCGGTCAACTCGGGGATGTCAAAGCTGTAGCGCGGCACGCCGGAAATCACGTCGGTGTTGATCTGGCCCAGCAGCAGGCCCAGCAGGATCATGCAAAGGGCCTTGATCAGCGAGCCCGAGGCCAGCACCACCGCGCCGATCAGGCCCAGCACCATGAGCGAGAAGTATTCGGCCGGGCCGAACTTGAACGCCAATTCGGTGAGGGGCGGGGCAAAGGCGGCGATGACGATGGTGCCCACGCAACCGGCAAAGAACGAGCCCAGGCCAGCGGCGGCCAGCGCCGCGCCGGCGCGGCCCTTGCGCGCCATTTGGTAGCCGTCGATCGCGGTGACCACCGAGCTTGACTCACCTGGAACGTTGATCAGGATGGCCGTGGTGGAGCCGCCGTACTGCGCGCCGTAGTAAATGCCGGCCAGCATGATGAGCGCGGGCGTGGCGTCGAGCGCGTAGATGCTGGGCAGCAGCATGGCAATGGTGGCCACCGGCCCCAGGCCCGGCAGCACGCCGATCAGCGTGCCCAGCATCGCGCCGAAGAAGGCATAGGCCAGGTTTTGCAGCGTGAAAGCGACGCCAAAACCGAGCGCAAGGTTGTTCAGGAGTTCCATATCGTCTCTCAGGCGCGAGCCAGGAAGGTGGGCCACAGGGGGATGATCAGGTTCAGCCCCTTGATGAAGATCAGCCACGACCCCACCGTGAGCACGGCGCAGTTGATGATGACCTCCTTCCATTTGAATTCGTCGCCGGCCAGGCTGGCCACGACGATCAGCAAAGGCAGCGAAATCGCCATGCCCAGGCGCGGCAGCGCCACGGCAAAGGCCGCCACGGCCAGGGTGATCAGGCTCATGGGCCGCCAGGGCACGCCGCCGATCGGGTCACCGCCTTCGGTTTCCACCGTCAGCGCCTTGAACAGGACGATGCCGCCCAACAAGGCCAGCAGAATGCCCAGCCCGAACGGAAAGTAACCCGGGCCGGGCCGGGCACTGCTGCCCATGCTGTACGTTTGCGCGCCGATGGCGAAAGCCACGCCGGTGACGATGAACATCAGCCCCGACCAGAAGTCTTTCTGGCTCTTGATCTTCACGCAGCTCTCCTCGTTATGGATATCTGCGCGGATTCTAGGCAGCGCCCTCCCGCGGGCCGGCTGTGGTTTCCACGTAAGCCCCGGAGCCTGTGACCCTCAGGCAGCCCGCACCGGCCGCCCGCTTTGGTCCGCGTTAAACACCCAGCTCAGGGGTGCAGCGCAACACTTCTTCCAGCGTGGTCAGCCCTTCGGCGATCTTCATCGCACCGGCCAGGCGCAACGGGCGCATGCCGTCCTTCACCGCTTGGCCGCGCAGCGCCGGGGCATCGAGCGCGGGGTGGATGTGGCGCGCCGCCACAGGCGTGACGGCTAACAGCTCGTACAAGCCGACACGGCCGCGGTAGCCGGTGTGGCGGCATTCCAGGCAGCCCACAGCCTTGTACGCACGCAGGCCACCCGACAGCCGCCAGGGCTTGGTGAGTGACTCAAGCGATTCGCGCGTGGTGGCGTCATCGCGCGCCTTGCACGCCGGGCACAGCGTGCGCACCAGGCGCTGCGCCAGCACTCCCATCACGGTGGCGGCAATCAGGTACGGTGGCACGCCCAGGTCGGCCAGCCGGGTGATGGCCGCGGCAGCGTCATTCGTGTGCAGGGTGCTGAACACCAGGTGGCCGG
>JAYUPO010000091.1:0-4910 GCA_043760085.1 Burkholderiales bacterium | reverse complement strand
GCTTTGCCATCCGCGAAGGCGGGCGCACCGTGGGCGCCGGCGTGGTGGCCAAGATCATTGAGTAAAGAGTAGTGAACGCACGCCAGCGATTTGCGTCGCGAGAGGCACCAGGTTGGCCTGAACCGCGCACAGCCGTACTCACGTACGGCGAGCACGTGAAGGCCAAGATGGTGCCTCGCAGCAGCAAAGCGCGGCGCGCCAGAGGGGCATAGCTCAATTGGCAGAGCGTCGGTCTCCAAAACCGAAGGTTGGGGGTTCGAGACCCTCTGCCCCTGCCACCCAGGCTGCACGGCGCAGCGGGTTGGACTGAACCACAAGCAAAGCGATGAACGCCAACACACAAGTCGAAACCGTCTCCACCAGTGCAGACAAGGCAAAGCTGGCCGGCGCAGCCCTGCTGATGGTGGGCGGTGTGGCAGCGTTCTACCTGCTGACCAAGCAAGACATGTGGCAGCGCGTGTTGGCCCTGATCGTGCTGCTGCTGGCCGCAGTGGCACTGTTCTTCACTTCCGAGGCGGGCAAGCAGTTGATCGCTTTCGGCCGCGACTCCGTGCGCGAAGCCAGGAAAGTGGTCTGGCCCGCCCGCAAGGAAGCCTTGCAAATGACCGGCTATGTCTTCGCCTTCGTCTTCGTCATGGCGCTGTACATGTGGCTGACCGACAAGACGCTGGAATGGGTGCTGTACGACCTGGTCCTGGGCTGGAAGCGCTGAGGAAGACCCGATGATCGAACAAGCTGCCGCCCCCGCCACCCCTGGCGCCGCCGAAGCCGTGCCCGTTGCAGCGGCCGTGAACCCGGCCTTGCGCTGGTATGTGGTGCACGCCTATTCGGGCATGGAAAAGGCCGTTGAACGCAACCTGCGTGAACGCATCGACCGTTCCGGCATGACCGAACGCTTCGGCCGCATCCTGGTGCCCACCGAAGAAGTGGTTGAACTGAAGAACGGCCGCAAGGCTGTCAGCCAGCGCCGCTTCTTTCCGGGCTACGTGCTGGTCGAAATGGTCATGGACGACGACACCTGGCACCTGGTGAAACACACCAGCAAGGTCACGGGTTTCGTGGGCGGTGCGCGCAACCGCCCGGCGCCCATTTCTGACGCTGAGGTGATGAAGATCGTCAACCAGATGCAAGAGGGCGTGGACAAGCCGCGGCCCAAGGTGCAGTGGCAGGTGGGCGAGTTGGTGCGGGTGAAGGAAGGCCCGTTCACCGACTTCAACGGCGCCGTGGAAGACGTCAACTACGAAAAGAGCAAGGTGCGCGTTTCGGTGACGATCTTTGGCCGCGCCACGCCGGTGGAGCTTGACTTCGCGCAGGTTGAAAAAATCTAGCACTTGATATTCACGTGCTTCGCTCACGCAGTTCGCGTGGGTAGGAGCGGACACGAAGCTTGGGGCGGCCCGGCGTTTCTTGTCAGAGTCGCAACGCGCTTCGCGTCGCATCGGGCCGGGTAACGAGGAGCCTGTGCAAGCAGGCGTTTGAACTCGAACAGGAGCCCACATGGCAAAGAAAATCGTCGGCTTTATCAAGCTGCAAGTACCGGCCGGCAAGGCCAATCCGTCGCCGCCCATTGGGCCGGCTCTGGGCCAGCGCGGCCTGAACATCATGGAGTTCTGCAAGGCGTTCAACGCCCAGACGCAGGGCGTCGAGCCGGGCCTGGCCCTGCCCGTGGTGATCACCGCCTTCGCTGACAAGTCCTTCACCTTCGTCATCAAGACGCCGCCCGCCGGCGTGTTGATCAAGAAGTCGATCAAGCTCGACAAGGGTTCGGCCAAGCCGCACGTCGACAAGGTGGGCACGATCACCCGCGCCCAGCTCGAAGAGATTGCCAAGACCAAGATGAAAGACCTCACAGCCGCTGACCTCGACGCCGCGGTGCGCACCATCGCCGGCACCGCCCGCTCGATGGGCGTGACGGTGGAGGGCCTCTGACATGACCCAACTCACCAAACAAGCCAAGGCCCTGAAGGGCAAGATCGATTCCACCAAGCTGTACGCGATTGACGCGGCCCTGGTCCTGGTCAAGGAGCACGCAACGGCCAAGTTCGATGAATCCATTGACGTCGCGGTGCAGCTCGGCATCGACGCCAAGAAGTCCGACCAGGTTGTTCGCGGCGCGGTCGTCATGCCCAACGGCACCGGCAAGACCAAGCGCGTGGCCGTGTTTGCGCAAGGTGCCAAGGCAGACGAAGCGCGCGCCGCGGGCGCCGACATCGTGGGCATGGACGACTTGGCCGCGCAGGTGAAAGCCGGTATCCTGAACTTCGATGTCGTCATCGCCTCGCCCGACACCATGCGCGTGGTGGGCACGCTGGGCCAGATCCTCGGCCCGCGCGGCTTGATGCCCAACCCCAAGGTCGGCACTGTCACGCCCGATGTGGCCCAGGCCGTGCGCAACGCCAAGGCCGGCCAGGTGCAGTTCCGGGTTGACAAGGCGGGCATCGTGCACGCCACCATCGGCCGGCGTTCGTTCGACGACGACAAGCTCAGCGGCAACCTGCGCGCGCTGATCGAAGCCTTGAACAAGAGCAAGCCGGCCACCAGCAAGGGCATCTACCTGCGCAAGGTGGCGGTGTCTTCAACCATGGGTGTGGGTGTGCGGGTGGATACCGCCACGCTGGCTGTGCAGGCGCAGGCCTGAAGAGTTTTGATTGAGGCGCGGCACACGAGTGCCGCGCGACGATGGTGGGCCAGGCAGCAGGGGTCACTCTGCTGCCCGGGCCATCGAAGACCGTTGGTGAGTGCGTGGCAGCTGCGAGGTTGCGGCGACGCTCTTAATGGCGAACCCGATGCGTAGGCATGGGGTTCAAAACCAACGCAGATGGCGGCCCCGCCGAAGAGATGGTTGGTTGGTTCTTTGTAGAGCCGCCCAGGTTGTCTTGAAGGGCTGGTCGCTGCAACCGGTGTGCCGCAAGGCACGAAAGTGAGGAGTAGACCTTGAGTCTGAATCGCAACGAAAAGGCAGCCGTGGTCACGGACGTGTCGGCCCAGGCCGCGCGTTCGCAAACCCTGGCGTTGGCCGAGTACCGTGGCCTCACCGTCGACCACCTGAACAAGCTGCGCCGCGAAGCGCGCGACAAAGGCGTCTATCTTCACGTGCTGAAGAACACGCTGGCCCGTCGCGCCGTCACCGGCACGCCGTTCGAGGTGGCCGCGGGGGCCATGGTCGGCCCGCTGATCTACGGCTTTTCCGAAGACGCCGTCGCTGCGGCCAAAGTCATTGCCGACTTTGCCAAAGGCAACGACAAGCTCGTGATCAAGGGCGGCGCGTACGCCGGCAAGGCGCTTGATGCCAATGGCATCAAGGCCCTGGCCGCCGTGCCCAGCCGCGAGGTGCTGCTGGCGCAAATTGCCGGCTTGCTCAAGTCGCCCATCCAGCGCATGGCTGCTGTGTTGGCGGCCTTGGCTGAAAAGCGCACCGAGCCGGCGGCGGCGGTTGAAGCCGTCGAACCCGCCGCGGCCTGAAGGCACCCCGCCCACGACAACTGAACCAACCCATCAAATTTTGAATCGAGGAATATCAAATGGCATTCGATAAAGACGCTTTCCTGACGGCCCTGGACGGCATGTCGGTGATGGACCTGAACGACCTGGTCAAGGCCATCGAAGAAAAGTTCGGCGTGTCCGCCGCTTCCATGGCCGCTCCGGCCGCCGGTGGTGGCGGTGCGGCCGCCGCCGTGGTGGAAGAGAAGACCGAGTTCACCGTGATGCTGCTGGAAGCCGGCGCCAACAAGGTGCAGGTCATCAAGGCCGTGCGCGAACTCACCGGCCTGGGCCTGAAGGAAGCCAAGGATCTGGTCGACGGCGCGCCCAAGCCCGTGAAGGAAGCCATTCCCAAGGCCGACGCAGAAGCGGCCTTGAAGAAGCTGGTTGACGTCGGCGCCAAGGCCGAAATCAAGTAATTCAATCGGCCCTGGCCTACTGCGCGACCCGATCTTGGCCCTGCGATGCTCGCCGTACGCAAGTACTGCTGCGCGTCTCGAACCAAGCTCGGGCCGCTCGCTACGGCCAGCATCCGATTGAGTGCGCTGATTTGAGTGCAGCGCAAAGCCTCAGGGCTTTGCAGTGTTCTCTGATCCGACTGCAGAGAACCGGTTTGGTCGGGCTTCGGTGCAATGCCGGGGTTGTCCGCCAGCGGTTGGTAGTGGCCAACCACCAAGCATTGGGAAGCCCTTCCCCATCGCCAGTCGCCGACGATGCATGTCGCGGTTAGCCGCCGCACAACATGTACCAGGCACGGAGAGTTCATGGCACAAGCAACCCCCTACAGCTACACCGAGCGCAAGCGCATTCGCAAGAGCTTCGGCAAACGCGAAAGCGTCTTGAAGGTTCCCTATCTGCTGACGATGCAGCGCGAGAGCTACGTCGCGTTCTTGCAGAAGGAAGTTCCACCCGCCAAGCGCAAGCCCGAAGGCTTGCAGGCCGCGTTCATTGCCGCGTTCCCGATCACCTCGCACAACGGCTTTGTCGAGATGAAGTTCATCGAATACAACATGGCCCGCCCGGCCTTCGATGAGCGCGAATGCCAGCAGCGTGGCCTGACCTTCGCCGCCGCCGTGCGCGCCAAGTTGCAGATGATCATTTACGACCGCGAGAGCCACCCGGCCAAGGCGGTGAAAGAGATCAAGGAGCAAGAGGTCTACATGGGCGAAGTGCCGCTCATGACCGACTACGGCTCGTTCATCATCAACGGCACCGAGCGTGTCATCGTCTCCCAGCTGCACCGCAGCCCCGGCGTGTTCTTCGAGCACGACAAGGGCAAGACGCACAGCTCGGGCAAGCTGCTGTTCAGCGCGCGCATCAGTCCTTACCGCGGCTCGTGGCTCGATTTCGAGTTTGACCCGAAAGACATCCTGTACTTCCGCGTCGACCGCCGGCGCAAGATGCCGGTCACGATTCTGCTCAAGGCCATC
>JAYUPO010000090.1:0-2027 GCA_043760085.1 Burkholderiales bacterium | reverse complement strand
ACAAGAAGCCGATTGAAACGGCGGTTATTTCGGTGACCATGATCCACGCCGGTGAGGCGACCAATGTGATCCCCGACAGCTGCGAGCTGCAAGGCACGGTGCGCACCTTCACCACCGAGGTGCTCGACTTGGTCGAACGGCGCATGAAGGCCATCGCCGAATCAACCTGCGCCGCGTTCGAAGCCACGTGTGAATTCGAGTTTGTGCGCAACTACCCGCCCACGGTGAACCACGCCGCCGAAACCGAATTCGCCCGCGGCGCGCTGGCCGATGTGGTGGGTGCAGCCAACGTGATCGACTTCGAGCCCACCATGGGCAGCGAAGACTTCAGCTACTTCCTGCAAGGCAAGCCGGGCTGCTACTTCCTGATCGGCAATGGCGACGGCAGCCACCGCGAGGGCGGCCACGGCATGGGCCCGTGCATGCTGCACAACCCGAGCTACGACTTCAACGACGACCTCATCCCCCTGGGCGCCAGCGCCTGGGTGCACATGGTGGAGAAGTGGCTGGCCACGCCGCGCTGAGTGCCATGCCGGCCGGCGCGGCATTCGCGCAGACCTACACCGAAGCGCGCGGCAAGTTCTTGCAGGCCGCGGCCGCCGCGGGCTTGGCCGTCGAATCGCACCCCCACCCGCTGCCCGGGCGCGATGGTGAAGCCCTGGCGCTGGATGTGGTGCTCGATGGCCCGGCCGATGCCGCACGCATGCTGGTGTTAAGCAGCGCGTGCCACGGCGTGGAGGGCTTTTGCGGCTCGGGCGCGCAAGTGGCGCTGCTGCAAGACAGCGTTTGGCGCGGGCAGGCGCGCGCTGCCGGCGTGGCGGTGCTGTTCCTGCATGCGCTCAACCCCTACGGCTTTTCATGGTGGCGCCGGGTGACGAACGAGAACGTCGACCTGAACCGCAACTTCATGGACTTTTCGCAGCCGCTGCCGCGTAACACCGGCTATGACGACGTTGCAGAACTTGTGCTGCCGCCCACGTGGCCGCCCGGGCCCGAGGTGGATGCCGCCGTGCAGGCCTTCGTGGCCGAGCGCGGCGCCAAGGCCTGGCAGGCCGCGGTGTCGGGCGGGCAATATCACCACCCGCAAGGCCTGTTCTTCGGCGGCCACGCGCCGACCTGGAGCAACCGCACCTTGCGCGCCGTGCTGGCCCGGCATGCGCAGGCCTGCCAGTCGTTGGCGTGGATCGATTTCCACACCGGCCTGGGGCCCAGCGGCCATGGCGAACGCATTTACGCCGGCCCCGACGAAGCCGCTCCGCTGGCGCGCACGCGGGCCTGGTGGGGCGAGCAGGTGACCTCGATCTACGACGGCTCGTCGAGCTCGGCGCGGCTGAACGGCATGCTGTGGTTGGCCATTGCCGCCGAATGCCCGCAGGCGCAGTACACCGGCATGGCGCTTGAATATGGCACCCTGCCCTTGCAGCAGGTGCTGGACGCGATGCGCGCCGAGCAATGGTTGCAACTGCACCCGCACACCGACGCCGCCACGCACCAGGCCATCAAGCAGCGCATGCGCGATGCGTTCTATGTCGATACCGACGAGTGGAAGAACGCCATCGTGAGCCAGGCGCGTGACGCGGCCGGGCAAGCGGTGAAAGGGCTGGCTTCGGGCTGAGGCAACGCCAAAGGGCTTGTGCCGTGCGCACGAGCCGTTGCGCGGCACTCAGTGCGCCGCGATGATCTTCGACAAGAAGTCTTTCGTGCGCTCGTTCTTCGGGTGCGCAAAGAATTCATCGGGCGTGTTCTGCTCGACGATCTGGCCCTGGTCCATGAAGATCACGCGGTCGGCGACGCTGCGAGCAAAGCCCATTTCGTGGGTCACGCACAGCATGGTGATGCCCTGGCCGGCCAGTTCGATCATCACGTCGAGCACCTCGTTCACCATTTCGGGGTCGAGCGCCGAGGTGGGCTCGTCGAACAAAATGATCTTGGGCGTGAGGCACAGCGCGCGCGCAATGGCCACGCGCTGCTGCTGGCCGCCTGAAAGTTGCAAAGGGTATTTGGCGGCCTGCTCGGCAATGCGCACG